>CAMRBZ010000082.1 GCA_947040595.1 uncultured Enterovibrio sp.
ACGTTGAGAAGATAATATCTACAATGCTTTCATTTTACATCTTACAAAGTTGTGAGGTTTAAAGTTGGCAAGACAAAACCCAAATAATTTCAACGTAAGCTATTGTTTTTATAGGGTTATATTTTATTTTCTTCTGAATATTAAATAAAGTTAAAGATCTTGTAAGGGGTCTGCTCTCATTTCGCACCTAAACCATCGCCTTTAAAGTTGCAGGGTTGTTGGCTTCGCTCTCGAAGCCCAATCACATAGTCCCTTTATACTCAGAGGCTTCGTTCGCTTGCCGCCTACCTGCATCTTCAAGTGTCTTGGGTATAGAGCAATTACAGTGTGTATGAACAATATGGCTGGCCTATAGGTGGATGTTTTATTACGGATAACATAAATAATGGGTTCCTTGACTTGATTGGTTTTTTAAATAAAGGGGGCGTAATACAAAGAAGGACATCGGATCCAAAGCAAAGTCATTATTGGAGTTGCATAAAAGAGGCCCCTTAATGAACGGGGGCGAGTTCCCTGATTTGAAGATGGATCTTCGATACGCCTCAGATTCTATACACTGCATCCTTGAATGCCATTTTTTCATTGCGACATAAGATGATGCTAAAAACACGGGAATATACTCACTCCCATGTGAATGGTTAACCGCAGGAGAGATTGGGGTTGGTGGATTTTTTGTTTGTTTTAGGTGATTTAGATTTGAACAACTTCTGGTTGCTTGGGTTTTCAAGGTAAAGTAATGTGTATCTTAATGGATTATTTTTTTTATCATGGACCCGTCGCCTTTGAAGATGCCTGTTTTTGTTGCGGTTTTAAAGCCGAATAGCATCGATGCTCAGGGCTTTTTCGTTCTTGACGCTGCCCTGTAACGTCACATTTCTTGGGTTAAAGCGCTCGGTTTCAAAATTAGGGAAGTTAAGATGCTGCCTCTGCTCAACCAGGATCATCACCACGGACTCACTGACGCGCCTCAGGTTATTTCTTATTTAGAGCAATTAAAAAAGACCGATTTTTCAGGAGACATTGAGCGAGGTTATGCCAGTCGGCTTATTGTCGCGACGGACAATTCCGTTTATCAATGTGTGCCAGAAGCGGTGCTCTTTCCTCGAACTACACACGATTTGGTTTTACTTTGCACGCTTTCCAATGAGAGTGAATATAAGGATATTCGATTTTCACCTAGAGGAGGTGGGACGGGGACCAACGGTCAATCCCTTTCAAAACACCTGATCATCGACTTGTCACGGTACATGACGCAGATCATTGAAATCAACATTGAACAAGCCTGGGTTCGCGTGCAAGCAGGGGTTGTAAAAGATGCATTGAATGATGCATTGCGTCCGCATGGTTTCTTTTTTTCACCGGATCTTTCGACCAGTAACCGCGCGACGATAGGGGGCATGATCAATACCGATGCATCCGGTCAGGGTTCATTGAAATACGGGAAAACATCGGATCATGTTTTGTCGGTCACCGCGATTTTAGCCGACGGCTCTGTGCTCAACACCCAAGCGATGACTAAAAAAGAAATAGATGCCCTGACGGTTAAAAATAATGCGACGGACGCTTTAAAACGGGTGGCTGAAATTTGTTGCCATCAACGCCAAGAAATAGAAGCTGTTTTTCCGCCTTTAAACCGTTTTCTCACTGGGTATGATTTAAAAAATGCTTATCAACCCGAAAATGAACGCATTGATATTGGCCGGATCATTTGCGGCTCTGAAGGCTCATTGGCCTTCGTCAGTGAAGCGAAACTCAACATCACCCCAATCCCAAAAAAACGTCTACTTATCAATGTAAAATACGACACCTTTGATTCTGCACTGAAAAATGCGCCTCTCTTGGTGGAGGCTCAAGCCTTGTCTGTTGAAACCATGGACTCGCGGGTGCTGAATTTAGCGAAAAAAGACATTGTTTGGTTGGGCGTGAAAGAATATTTCAGCGATGTGCCAAATAAAAACATGCAAGGTGTGAATTTGGTTGAGTTTGCAGGCGCTGATGAAACCGAAACGAAAGAGGGCGCGCATGCATTGTGCGAACGCTTGGACGCCCTGATGCTTGAAGAACGTGCGGGGATCATTGGGTATCAAGTCTGTGACGATGTGCCTTCCATTGAACGTATTTATGGTATGCGAAAAAAAGCGGTGGGTTTATTGGGGGCGACAAAAGGCCATGCCAAACCCGTGGCTTTTGTGGAAGACACCTGTGTGCCGCCAGAAAAATTGGCCGATTTTATAATTGAATTCAGAGCGTTACTGGACAGCCATGGACTTGATTATGGCATGTTTGGGCATGTGGATGCGGGGGTACTTCATGTGCGTCCTGCGCTTGATCTTTGTTGTCCAGAACAAGCGCGTTTAATCAAACCCCTTTCAGACAAGGTTGTCACGCTAGTGGCGAAATACGGCGGCTTGATGTGGGGGGAGCACGGAAAAGGCTTCCGCTCTGAATACACCCCCGCTTTTTTTGGTGAAACCTTGTACCAGTCGCTTCGAGAAATAAAAGGGGCGTTTGACCCCCAAAATAAAATGAACCCTGGAAAGATTTGCACCCCCATAGGGTCGAATGAAGACTTGGCGTGTGTTTCAAGCGCGACACGCGGTGAATTTGACCGCCAAATTCCAGTGAAGACGCGAAACGATTTCCATCGCGCGATGGATTGCAATGGAAATGGCCTGTGTTTCAATTATGACGTCCATTCTCCCATGTGCCCTTCAATGAAAGTTTCCGCTGACAGGATCCAATCGCCCAAAGGCCGAGCGGGCATGATGCGTGAATGGCTGAGATTGCTCGCCTCTGTTGGGGTGAGTCCTCTCTCTTTGGAAAAAAGCCTCATGGAGAAAAATCTGACCCTGAAACAATGCATCCAACGCCTTCAAAACGCCTGGGATCGGCAAAACAAAACGGATTTTTCACATGAAGTGATGGCGGCCATGAAGGGGTGTTTGGCCTGTAAAGCCTGTGCGACGCAATGCCCAATAAATGTGGACGTTCCCCAATTTCGTGCGCGTTTTATGAATCTGTATTACAGCCGTTACCCACGCCCTTTGAAAGATTATTTGGTTGCAAACATCGAAACGCTGCTTCCTGTGATGGTGAAATGGCCGCGTCTTGTCAATGCTTTTATTGCACCAGCATGGGCGCAATACCTCACAGAGAAAACCCTGGGTTATGTCAATGCCCCCGTTTTGTCTGTGCCGACCCTCCAAACGCTTTTAAATCATCATGATGCAACGCGCTTTGATTTTTTACAACTTCACACATTGACACAAGAAGAGCGGAAAGAATATGTTCTGATAGTGCAAGACCCTTTCAGTTCATTTTATGAAGCGGATGTGCTTGTTGATTTAGTTCATCTCATTGAGGCATTAGGTAAAAAGCCGATTTTATTGCCCTTTAAACCCAATGGAAAAGCCCAACATGTAAAAGGTTTTCTTCGCCAATTTTCAAAAACAGCAGACAACACCGCTCAATTTCTTAATCAATTGGCAGCGCTTGGTATTCCGATGATGGGGATAGATCCGGCGATGGTACTGTGTTATCGAGATGAATATGCGGAGATCTTGGGGGGCTCGCGTGGTGATTTTTACGTGCAGCTTGTTCATGAATGGCTGCTCAATGAAATCAAAAATAAACCTGTTAGGCTTTCTTTTGATCCTGTGCCTTGGTATTTATTAGCGCATTGTACCGAAAAAACGAAATTACCCAATGTACAAAATGAGTGGAAACAGATTTTTAATCACTTTGGATTGGCCCTTGATGCGCTGCCTGTAGGCTGTTGTGGCATGGCAGGGACCTATGGACATGAAACAGAACATGTTAAAAACTCAAAAGGCATTTTTGCACTCAGTTGGAAACCCCGATTAGAAACCTTGCCCATTTCACGCTGTATGGCGACGGGTTATTCATGCCGAAGCCAAGTGAAGCGATTTGAAAAGACACGGCTCTTGCATCCTATCCAAGCCTTATTACGCTATACCCAAAGTCATTGAAGATGCGCGCCTGCACCAAGCGAGTGAAGCCCCTGAGCATAGATGGACTGTGTGATTGGGCTGAACGAGCATCGCCAACACCCACGCAACTTGAAGTGTCTTGGGTACATCGAGCAAAACACGCAAAAGAGTGAGCGAAAAAACCTCAAGTTTAGAATAAGAATGAAGCAATTAACACGACCTACACTGTGTTTTTCAAAGCCTCAATTGATGCATGAACTTGTTATTGATTTATATATTAAAGCCGTTGATTTTTAGATTAATATTCATGAGGGCATGCCAATTTGAGTCACTGCCCGTTTCGGGATATGGGCAGAGGAATAAAGGGGTATATTTAATAAGTCAAGATTATTTATCTCTCGCTTGTCATTTTCTTTTTTTATGCATTTACTTTCCTTTAATGGAATGTTTCATATCACAACCATAAATATAAACAATGTATTTGTATGGTTTCAAAAAAGAACGAAATGCATTTACTTTGTGATGCCAGTGATTATATTATTATGCTTCGTGTTATTCTGAAACTTCAGAATGACGCCTTTCATAAAAGGAAAGTGAATTGCTTTCCTTTATCTGGATAATAGTGCGCATAGGATGAATACAATTAAAAAATCACCCATCGTTCCTTTCATTTTCTCTTTAATATTGACAGCCTGCTCGCTTCCTGGTAGTCATATTTCTGGACGGGATGGAAAAACAAACGATGGATTAGATGTTATTATTTACCCATTAAGCGTTTCAAATATTTCTGAATTCAAAACGATAAAAAACAAAGCGAAACAAAACCCGATTCTGGATGAATTAATCCGTCAATATGAATACCGCATTGGGCCGGGTGACATCCTTAATGTCATCGTTTGGGGGCATCCTGAATTGACCTATCCAAGTGGTTTTTATACTGCGGCGGCGGATTCCGGAAGCTGGGTACAAAAAGATGGGACGATCTATTTTCCCTATGTCGGCTCCGTCAAGGTGGCGGGCTATAGCGTAAATCAAGTGCGAAATCTGATGGCCGCATCCTTGTCCAAATACATAGAAAAACCGCAATTGGACATCAACGTCTCCTCTTTTCGTTCACAAAATGCGTACATAACGGGAGAAGTCAATAAACCCGGTAAGCAGCCCATAACAAATATCCCTTTGACCTTATTGGACGCCATCAATCAAGCGGGCGGTTTAGCAGAAAATGCAGATTGGAATAACGCGGTTATGACCCGAGATGGCATTGAACAAAAGGTGTCTTTGCTGGCTTTAATGCAATACGGGGACTTGGAACAAAATCACTTGCTTTCAGCTGGAGACATCATACACATTCCTCGAAATGATACACAAAAAGTCTTTGTGATGGGAGAAGTTTCTAAACCCCAGCTTCTAAAGATGGACCGAATCGGAATGAGTCTCACTGAAGCCTTGAGTGCGGTGGGGGGGATTAATCAATTAGAAGCAGATGCTACGGGGATCTTTATTATACGAAATGGCCATGACGCGCCTGAAAGCACACAAAAGATAGCCAAAATATTTCAACTTGATATAAAAGATGCCTCAGCCCTTCTTTTGGGTACTGAATTTGAATTAGAGCCTAAAGACATTATTTATGTGACGGCAGCACCGATAGCACGATGGAATCGCGTTATCCGTCAATTAATGCCATCCATCTCTGGATTAAATGAGCTCACAGAAGCCTCATTCAGGATTGTCAATTGGTCTAAATAAGTTCAAAGAAATGTCTTCTCTTTTTTCTGCTATCAATGCATTCATTTTTGTTCTATTTAATGTGTTTTCATTGGAATGGCGAATGTATTTTAGACAGAAGACGCCTTGACTTAAAAAAACTGTTTTGATGATACGACCCCCTGAATTAAATGAAGAGTAACATTCTCAATACTCTCTTGTTGAACACTGACCCTGGATTAATGCAGGCTTGAAAATGAAGTTTGTCTTTTATCAACATAAATAAAAACGAAACTCTTCGTTATACCCAAGACATTTGAAGTTGCGTGTAAGCGATAAGCGAGTGAGAGCGTTGACATCGATGCGCGTCTGATCGAGTGGAACGAGGGCAGTTCCATCACTCACTCACGCAGCTGCAAAGCGACGGGGATATATGTTTACGTGAGAGTGTATCTTTATTTTTACTGTGAATAGATCAAGTTATGACTGAAATAATTATGAAAAAAAATACAGACACAGAAAGTGAGATTGATCTTTTAGAGATCGTCTCCGTTCTCTTTCATTCACGCTGGTTTATTATTGGGTTTTCAGTATTATTTACAATGATAGGTTTTTTCATTGCTTACTCTTCTGAACCTATCTATAAAGCAGATGCTTTAATACAAGTGGAAAAAAAAGAAAGTGCTGCAATGATGTTAGGTATGAAAGGAGATTCTTCTTTGCTGCCTCTTGCCTCTGAGGCTGAAATTGAAATATTCAAATCAAGAATGATCCTTGGAAAAACAGTCGATAAATTTAATTTAATGACGGTGCTTCAACCTGATTATTCTTCTTTTTTTGGAGAACGGTTGGCAAGAATATTTAAAACTGAGATTTCTGCTTCTGTTCGTTATTTCAATGTGCCTTCTGATGTCGAATTAGAATTTTATACTTTATTGATATCTAAAGTTAAAAATACGGATTACCGTTTACAAAACAGCAAAGGAAAAACGCTTCTTGAGGGCCGCTTTGGTGAGGCTGTTGAAATGAATGGATATCAAATTTTCGTTGAAAACGCAAATGCAACGCAGGGAGACAGCTTCACGTTAAAGAGCAGAACCTACTTAGATGCGATTGCTTGGTTACTTTTAAACATCCGTTTTAATGAAAAAGGCAACAGTAGCGGTATATTTCAAATTTCCTTTGAAGGTCCGGTGCCGAGTAAAAACAAAGAAATTCTAGATGATATTATTCACAATTATTTAAGACAAAACATTGAACGAAATTCCGCTGAAGCGGCAAAAAGCCTTGTCTTTTTAAATAAAGCCATTCCTGAGGTAAAAAAGAACCTTACCTTGGCGGAAGATAGATTGAATCAATATAGACAGAAACATTCTTCCGTGAATCTAAATTTCGAAGCAAAATCAATTCTTGATGTCATGGTCAAAATTGAAGAAGAATTGAAAAGCTTGGAGTTTAAAGAAAATGAAATGACGGTGCGATACACCCCTGAACATCCCGTCTATAAAACCTTGCTAGAAAATAGGAGTGCATTAATAAAAGAGAAAGATCGCTTAGGCTCTTTAGGGCATAAATTGCCTAAAACGCAAAGAGAAATATTGCGTTTAACGCGAGATGTGGATGTGAATCAGAATATTTATATTCTGCTTTTAAATAAGATAGAAGAATTGCGCATCGTTAAAGCCAGTACAATCGGCAATGTCAGGATATTGGATAAGGCGGAATCTCATTTTGCTCCGATAAAACCCAATAAAACCATCATTATTTTTCTGTCTATGTTGCTTGGTGGCATGCTCTCAGTGATTTATGTCATATTCATTAAATATTTAAGGCAAGGAATTGAAAATCAAAAAGATCTTGAAGCTCTCGGGGTTCCTGTTTATGCCTCTGTTCCTTTTTCGAAATTTCAATTAATCCTTGAAAATAAAATGAAAAAGAACAAGAGAATGACGATAAAAGACACTCTATTGGTTGAAGCCTCCCCACATGACGTATCGATTGAAGCCTTAAGATCCCTCAGAACCAATGTACAATTTTTAATGATGAAATCAAAAAATAATATTTTAATGATTTCAGGTTCGACATCCGGTCTTGGAAAATCATTTACTGCGGCCAATATTTCCGCTGTAATGGCTGACGCGGGGATCAATGTTTTATTGGTTGATGCAGACATGCGAAAAGGGACAATCGCGAAATTTTTTGCGTTAAATAATGAATCGGGTCTTTCTGATATTTTGGCCGGGAAACGTCCTTTTGAAGAAAAGATCAAAGCCACTCACACAAGCTATTTAAATGTGGTCACTCGAGGGTCTGTACCTCTTAATCCTTCAGAATTGCTAATTCACCCTCGTTTTGGTGAATTTCTTCAATGGGCTTCGACGAATTATGATCTTGTGGTTATTGATACTCCGCCTATTTTAGCTGTGACGGATGCATCCATTGTTGGTAAATATGCTGGGATCACTCTTTTGCTGGCTCGATTTTCAAAAACAAAGATAAAAGATCTCGAGTTTTCTTGTCAGCGTTTTGCTAACGCCGGTATTCACGTGGATGGTTTTATTTTAAATGGGATTCAAACGAGGATGAATAATGACTACAAGGAATATTATTCTTATAAATGAATAATGTGTGCTTCTTTTATGGTAAAGATGGGTGAATTCATGTTTGCCATAAAAGTGAAGAAGGGTCTGGTTCATGTACTTATATACCCAAGGTTATTGAGCTTGCGCGCCTGGGGCAAGCCTGTGAAGCCCCCTGAGTATAGATTTATGATCTGATTGGGCTGAAGACGCGTCGCCAGCACCGACGCAGCTTCAAAGGTTGCTGGTATAAATTGAATCAAGACGGGCATTCAAAATGACGCGGCTTCTGCGTATACTGCGCCTAACCTGAATGAATGAGCATGAGTTCAATGATAAAAAGTTCAATGATTAAAATAGGTCAATTTAACACACTTAAAATAGTAAAAGAGGTCGAATTCGGTCTTTTTTTGGACGGGGGAGAGGCATATGGAAATATTTTATTGCCAAAACGTTATGTCCCTAAAACGGCTCAACTCGGAGACGAGATTGAAGTCTTTATCTATTTTGATTCAGAAGATGTCATTATTGCCACCACAGAAAAACCCTTCGCACAGGTGGGGGAGTTTGCAAAACTAAAATGCATCAATACAAATTCGGTTGGTGCATTTTTAGATTGGGGCTTATCAAAAGATGTCTTGGTCCCTTTCAGTGAACAACGCGTTAAGATGCAAGAAGAACAATCATATTTAGTTTATCTTCATACAGATAAGGCCTCTGGGCGTATCGTGGGCTCAACCAAATTTAATAAATTTCTCGATAAATCCCCCCCGCCTTATAAAAAAGCAGAACGCGTTGATGTGATCCTTCTTGAAGAAACAGACTTGGGGTACAAGTGCGCAATCAATCATCTTTATTTGGGGCTTTTGTTTAAATCGGAGCTTTTTGGCAAAGTCTTTTTAGGGAAAAAGATGACCGCTTATATCAAACAAATTCGTGAGGATGGACGCATTGATTTGTCATTGCAAAAAATAGGAAGAGATAAAATTGAAGCTTTGTCTGAGAAGATACTTCAAACCTTAGAACGCAAAGGCGGGTTTTTAGCGGTAACGGATAAAAGCACAGCAGAAGAAATATTCGAATTGTTCAGGACCAGTAAAGGGACCTTTAAAAAAACATTGGGCGCCCTTTACAAAAGGCGACAAATTAAGATGGAAAACGCAGGTATTTCTCTTATCAAATAATGAATTTTTATGTTTCCTTACTCCGAAACGTGAAATATGCATTTTACTTCTTTGAATTTTAGATAAAAAAATGCCCGAACTAATTCCTGTTCGGGCTTAGGGAAAAGGCTCAGAAGAGCCTTGCACAAACTGAGGATTTACCAGTTTGTCGCTTTTTTATTCTAGACAGCACGATACATTAAAATAGCCTCATCAATGAGATTTGAAAGACTAAATCGCTAAAAATAAAAAACATGACATGCCTCGTTTTGAGACCTGTTGTTTTCACTTTATCTCTTCCATTTTGAAATCCTCTGACGACACATTTAAAAAAAGCGAATTAATCAATAATTCGCTTTAAGTGAGGGACGTTTTTTAATGGTTTAAAAGGCGGGGATCGCGGTCTTCCATTTAACCCATTCCGGTTTTGAGGTTTTGTGGAGCAGGAAGTGCCGTCCAGAATTCGCTATTTTTGCCAGTTTGTCCCCTTCGGGTGTGGCAAAAGCGATACCGCCACGGACGATGCTTTCAATGGTCCCACTTTTGATTGTTGCGCCGGTTAAACCGATGGAGACATCGACGCCAGAATGATTCCAAAAGAGGGTGTTTTCACGCACCAAGTGTTTGTAATCATCACTGATTTTAATTTCAAGCAGAACGCGATCGGCAAAGCGTCCGAGGCGGACATTCGTGACGGCGCCCACTTCAAAATCACGGAAGAACAAAGGCGTTCCAACCGTGACCGAATCGAGATTTTCACTTTCGAGAACCAAAGACAAGCCCCCTGGAAATTCCTCTGACTTGTGAAGTTTAAAGTTGCGGTGTGATTTTCCTTTTCCAGGAGCTACGGAAACGTAACCTACGAACAAGGAGTCAAGGTTTTCCATTTTTGTTAAGCTGAAATGAGGCTGGGTAATCCAAAAATAGCTGTCTTTTTTCACCACTTGATCCGAATATTCGGGATAAATGATGGCTTTTACGCGGATCCCATCATGTTGGAAGTCAGGGGTAATTTGCATGATTTCTCCCACATCTACACCTTGATAGCGAATGGCGCTGCCTTTAGATAAACCATTTGCATCTTGGGCTTCAAAGGCGATTTCTAGACCGTAATTTTGGGCCGCAGTCAGGTTTTCATACAGTTTCCAATTTTTCCCGATTTTATTTTCAATCCCTTTCATTTCATCAAAAGAAAGGCCGCCTTTCAGGATGGATTTGAAGGAGGCGGTGTTGATTTCTACCCCGGACAGGTTGGCTTTGATGTCGATCCCTGAATGATCCCAAAACACGCTGTTTTTTGTTAATAGGTGTTGATAGTGCTTATCAATTTCAATGGACACTTCAACATGGTTTTTCACTAATTTAAAGTTTTTCACTTTACCAACAGTGAAGTTTTTATACATAACAGGGCTGCCTTCGGAAATGGAAGGCAATTTATTGGCGATCAAGGTGATTTTTTTAGAGCCAATAGAGGAGATTTTCGCATTTTGTGCGTGGATTTGTGATTTAAACAAGACATAAGATGGATTGACTTTCTGTTTTCCTTCGCTGCTAAAGGTAATGGCCGGATCGGCTATTTGTGTCATTGAGGGAACAATCACTTCAACGCCATCTGAATTCATTTGGGCGCTGATCCCTCCAAGGATATAAAAGAGGGATTGGGTTTTCACCAAATGTTTATATTCAGATAAAATGACGAGTTCAAGGGCCACTTTATTGTTTTTAAGGCTTGTTTTATGCACAAAACCGACCTCTAAACCGCGATAAATAACGCGCGTATTTTTATCAATTCCCCAAGCGTCTTCAGCAGACAAATGAACAGTTAAAGAATCGGGGTTATCTGCAAGAATGTTTTGCGTTGTTTTCGCGGTAAATTCATGGGTAACTTGACCTTTTCCTGGTTGCAAAGAAAGCGAGTTCCCAAAAAGCATGTTGCTGATGTTTTTGACGCCAGATAAGTTAAATTCCGGTTTTTCAATAACAAACTCAGTGCCTGATGTCAGTGCCCAGCGCATACTGGGGTCGATATTCGCATCTGCAAACGTGCCTGAATAAGAGGGAGAAAAATGGATCCCATTCAGCCGACCGACCTCCAAGCCTTGAAAGAGGATGGGGGCCTCTGTGTTTTTGATCCCGTGGTTTTCTGGCAATTTAATGCGAATTTTTTGGCCGCGATCTGTTTCGTTGATTGAAGGATACAGTGTATAGGTCTCAAGGTGTTTGGCTGGCATCCCTTTGAGTGGAGAATCAAACGCGATGCCACCTGCGATAAGGGACGTCAGGTTTTCAATATTGACACTGACACCGCTCAAATCAAATTGCGCATTGACGCCACTGACATTCCAGAATCGCGATTCTTTCATGACCAAAGAGGCATGTTCTTTTTGAATTTTAAAGGCGACTGTGATGTTATTTTCAAGGGGATCCAGTTGATAATCGTACACTTCCCCGACACGCACTTTTTTATAGTAAACACCGGACCCAATGTTAATGGCGCCGAGATCAGGGGTTTTTAACTGAAGATGAAGGCTCTGATCATTAAAGGATTCTTTCGGCGCTTCATCTGTTGCGACAAACGTGGTTTCAATCGGACCATCACCCGGTTGAACTGCGATGTAATTTCCCGTGACAAGGGTGTCCAGCCCTGTGATCCCTGTTAGGGTGGCCTTGGGACGGACAATCCAAAAAACAGTGTTCTTAAGGAGTATTTTTTTTGCTTCTGGATAGATATCGACTTGTGCATAAATGCTTTTCAAATCATCCGATAAGGTGATCTGGCGAACCATTCCAACTTCAAGACCTTGATAACGAATGGTGGTTCGACCGGCTTCAATGCCTTGTGCGTCTTTAAAATAGATTTCGATTTGTTGGCCTGAATCCTTGATGGATTGGTATAAAAGTCCTCCCCCCAAAAGAAAGGCAATGAGCGTAAAAATCCATAAAGGCGAAATATGAAGACGTTTCTTCATGGTCGGTTCGCTGATCTGTGGTGTATTGATGTTATTCATTTTTATCCCAAATAAGCCGAGAATCTAGGCTTTCTGCTGAAATCATTGTGAAAATGACGACAAGGCCAAAGGCAATGGCGCCCGGACCGGGTGTGAAATCGAGCAAGTTACCTCGTTCGATTAATGAGACCATAATGGCAATGACACACAAATCCATCATTGACCATTTTCCTATCCATCGAACAAAACGATACAAGCGCATTCGTTCTTTTTTTCGCGTTTTAATTTTTAAATGTATACAGATGAGGAGGTAAAAGAGACTGACTATTTTTGCTACAGGGACGATGATACTGGCGGTGAAAATAATGATTGCGATGCCATACATGTCTTCTTTAATAAGAGAGGCCACCCCTGAGAAAATGGTGTCTTCCATTTTTTTTCCATTGCTGATTAAAACTGAAATGGAATACAAATTTGCAGGGAAAAGAAAGATAAGCGCGGTAATGAGCGAAGCCCAGGTTTTTTGAATGCTTTGGAATGCACGATACTCCAGTTTTGCATTGCAACGAACACAGTGTTGACGGTCTCTTTCTTGTGTTAATCCGCAGTGTTCACAAGTGAGGATTTGGTTGAGAGGGGTTGCAATTTTTTGTGGGAGATGAAAATGGGAAGGACGGTATGCTTCCCAGTAATTTTTTGCTGAAACATGGGACAATAAGGCCCCTAAGATGATTTGCAAAAAGACAAAACTGATTAACGCGGGTGTAAAGGTAATGATGGCATATTCTTGAATTTTAAAGCAAGCCACAGCAAGACTGACCAAAAAAATATCGACCATCACCCAATGCTTTACTTTTTCAATGACAGACGTTGAGAAGAAAAGCATTTTGGGACGTTTTAACGACAATGCAAGGTTGCAGGCGATGATTGAGAGGATGAACAGAAGCGGTGTGACGGTCGTACAAAAAAGAACTAACCCTCCAACAAAGGGATACGAGCTCATTAAGGTGAGGCTTCCGCTGGTGACCGTGGTGGTTAAATTGACCCCAAGCAAGTTAATGGACAACAAAGCAAAATATTGCGCGGGAAAAAAAAGCGCAAGGGCTGCCAAAGACAAAGCCCATTCAGCAGAAAAGCTGAAAAATTTTCTATGTATCACTGGTGAGCCACATTGAGGGCAGTAGGCGTTATGTTTAGGTGCAAGAGGGATCTCGTGCAACAATAAATCACAAGAAGTGCATTTCAGCACGTGCATAACAGCATTTATCCCATGGTAGAGTGAGCTTGCGGTTAGAAGATTTTATATATAAATCAGATTATGCCAAAGAAAAAAGATGAAGCTTACTTCAGAAATTAAAAA
>CAMRBZ010000083.1 GCA_947040595.1 uncultured Enterovibrio sp.
TTAGATAATAAACGCCATGAGAAAAAAGTGCTTTCACAATGTTACGCGAGAGGGATTTGAATAGGAACTAACGAAAAAAGAATATGCAAGGTGGCACATCCCTTGAAAAGAAAAGGGATATCCCCTTCACCTTTAAGCTGCAGTTTTTTTGGCTTCGTTCTTAAAGCCCCATCACAGCGTCTCTCTTTCGTTCCGGGCTTTTCATCTTTGCTGTATATCGCCTTTGACGCTGCGCGGGTCTTGGCTACGCTCGCGGTGTCCCATCACAAAGTCCATCTATGCTCAGGGGCTTCACTCGTTTGCCGCAGGCGTGCATCATCCATTAATTTGGGTATACCCTTTCTGAAACTTAAAATAATGGAGGGATCAAATTCAACGGCATTCTTACACTTATTGAAAAAAAACCATTTCATTGAATAAAAAAGAGAAGAGAAGGTGAAAGCCTAAAAAAGCCGGATGAACCCGGCTGTTTTATTACGCTTTAAGCAGTTTTGCAATATGTGCTTTTAATACATCAATGGCAATTCTGTTTTTTCCACCTCGGGGAACAATAATATCTGCATATTGCTTCGAAGGTTCTATAAATTGCAAAAACATGGGTCGAACTGTTTTTTGATATTGCTCTAAAACCGATGTGACAGTCCGTCCTCGCTCTGTCACGTCGCGTTTCATTCTCCGTAACAAGCAAATATCTAACGGGGTATCCATAAATATACTGGCATGCATTTGTTCACGTAAACGCGAATCGGTTAAAAGAAGGATCCCTTCTAAAATGATCACCTTTTTGGGTGTCATGGTTTCCGTATGCTCCATTCGAGTGTGTTCAGCATAACTGTATTGCGGAACATCGACCGATTTACCCTTCATTAAATCTTGAAGATGCAAAGACAATAAATCATGATCTAGCGCTTTAGGATGATCATAATTGGTTTTAACGCGCTCTTCCATGCTGAGGTGGCTTTGATCTCGATAATATTGGTCTTCCGTGATCACACCAATTTGGTGGCCTCCCACTTTTACTTTTAGTTCTTCATATATCGTGCTTGCTATCAAGCTTTTTCCGGACGCTGAGGCCCCTGCGATACCGATTATAAGACATTGTTTGTTATCACTCATAAATGAACACTCAGACATTGTGGCAGAAAATAAGCAGAGCGATTATAAGGAGTTGAGTTCACATGCGCCATTAAATTCTTTGACCTCGGTCCCATATGCCCCACCTTAAAACGCTCAAACTTTCACGCACTTTCAATAAAAACAAGAGATTGTACGCATTTAAACACCAGCATAGATTGATTTAAATACATATCTCCTTTGAATGCCTTTGATCAGTGGCTCACAAACACCTCAATTTTCTCAGGCATGCGCTCGCCTTGCCAATAAAGCCTGCTGGCCACATTCAAGGCCATTTGGCGATAAATTGCACTGTGTTCACTTTCTGGTTTTGAGACAAGGGTGGGTACGCCGGCGTCAAGATCTTCTCGAATAATCCGGTCTAACGGCACTTGCCCTAATAAAGAAAGCCCCTGCTCTGCTGCCATTTTTGCAGCGCCCCCTTTCCCAAAAATCGCTTCATGATGACCACATTCAGAGCAAATATGAAAACTCATGTTCTCAACCAGTCCCAACACAGGAACCCCGACTTGCTCAAACATCACAATGCCTCTCATCACATCAAGAAGCGCCAAATCTTGTGGCGTGGTCACCACCATCGCGCCTGTCACGGGAAATTGCTGCGCAAGGCTTAATTGAATGTCCCCCGTTCCTGGAGGCATATCTAAAACGAGGTAATCAATGTCCGGCCAATGGGTTTCGTTGACCAATTGTGAAAAAGCTTTTGAAGCCATAGGGCCACGCCACACCATGGCATCGTCATCAGGCATTAAATACCCAATAGAATTACTGAAAAGACCGTGAGCCTTGATAGGCTCCATTGTTTTTCCATCCAATGTGGTGATTTTTTGCCCTTTTGTTCCCAACATCAAAGGCAAAGAAGGCCCGTAAATGTCCGCATCCAAAATACCGACTTTGGCTCCTTGCGCTTGCAACCCCAAAGCCAAATTAACGGCGGTGGTTGATTTTCCGACCCCGCCTTTACCCGAACTTACCACCAGCAGGTTTTTCACGCCGTTTAATAAGGGTTTATCACCCGCTTTTAAGGAAACGATTTTTTGCGTGACGCGAAAATCTGCGCCTCTTTTGTCTTCTTTTTTTTGTACCTCTTGCCAAACCTTGAGCGCCTCAACCAACTCGGCTGCAGCAAAAGGAAAAATGACGCAAATCTCCCCGTCAATGTCTTGCACAAAACCCGGTTGGCAGGCCCACTCACTGATCAACGCGGGGTGTTCAAATTGATTTAAAAAGTGAATGGCCTCAGATAAGGGCATTTTATTTAGATCAGGGGTTCCATTCAAACTCATAAAGGGCCTCTTTTGCTTTCAATAAATACGCTTGGCTTTATTCTAGCGCAATGAATTTCAATAAAAAGCCGTGATTTTCATTGGCTCACAAATTTAATTTTAATCCTCCGTGCCCCCCAAAGAATTGAAGCCCCCCAATGCTAGGCATCCCCTTCGGTATCAGGTAACATTCTCCTTCTTCCTTTCATTTTTGTAAAAAGCGAAATTATTACATTATGCCTGCAAATCGACGTAAAATTTTGGTAACTTGTGCTCTGCCTTACGCCAATGGCTCTATCCATTTAGGGCATATGCTCGAACACGTTCAAGCGGATGTTTGGGTCCGCTATCAACGTATGCGTGGAAACACGGTCAATTTTATCTGTGCTGACGATGCGCATGGAACCCCCATAATGCTCAAAGCCCAACAGCTAGGCATTGCACCTGAAACCATGATTGCTGAAATTCAAAAAGAACATGAAGGTGATTTTGCAGGTTTTAACATCAGTTTTGACAACTACCACAGCACCCATAGCCCAGAAAATAAAGAATTGGCCACCTTTATCTATTCACAACTCAAAAATAATGGCTTCATTAACAGCCGTTCTATTTCGCAGTTATTTGATCCTGAAAAAGAAATGTTTTTGCCTGATCGCTTTGTGAAAGGAACCTGCCCCAAATGCAAAGCAGAAGATCAATACGGCGACAACTGCGACAATTGCGGAGAAACGTACAGCCCCACTGATTTAATCAACCCCAAATCAGCGGTAAGCGGCGCCACGCCCATCATGAAAGACTCCATCCACTTTTTCTTCGACTTGCCGCAATTTGAAGGCATGCTAAAAACCTGGACTCGCTCAGGCGCATTGCAAGAAGAAACAGCCAATAAAATGAATGAATGGTTCGAGTCCGGATTGCAACAATGGGATATTTCCCGTGATGCCCCTTATTTTGGTTTTGAAATACCCGGTGAAACCGGAAAATATTTCTATGTTTGGCTTGATGCCCCCATTGGGTACATGGGTTCATTTAAAAATTACTGTGACAAAAACAATCACATAGATTTTAACGAATACTGGAAAAAAGACAGCACGACAGAGCTTTATCATTTTATTGGAAAAGACATCGTGTATTTCCACAGCCTCTTTTGGCCTGCCATGTTAGAAGGCGCTGGTTTTCGTAAACCTACCCAAGTCTTTGTACATGGCTATGTCACGGTCAATGGCGCCAAAATGTCAAAATCAAAAGGCACCTTCATCAAGGCCAGCACCTATCTAAAACACCTGGATCCAGAATGTTTACGCTATTACTACACGGCAAAACTCAATAACCGCATTGACGATCTTGATTTAAATTTAGATGATTTTATTCAACGTGTTAACTCCGACATTGTGAATAAAGTCGTCAATTTAGCCTCAAGAAATGCAGGCTTCATTACAAAACGTTTTGAAGGGATGCTTTCTGAAGAATGCGATAACCCCGCGTTATTTGCCGAATTTAAAAACGCCGCCACATCGATTGGTGAACTTTATGAGAAACGCGAATTCAGTCGTGCAGTGCGTGAAATCATGGCCCTTGCTGACAAAGCAAACCAATACGTGGATGAAAAAGCGCCTTGGGTTGTCGCAAAACAAGAAGGCAAAGACGCACAACTTCACGCCATTTGCAGTATGGGGATCAACTTGTTTCGGGTCTTAATGACCTATTTAAAACCTGTTTTACCTGAACTTGCCGCGCGTTCAGAAGCGTTTTTAAACACCACGCTCACATGGGAAGCGCTTTGCGCTCCATTAACAAAGCACCCACTGGGCCCCTTTAAAGCCTTGTTTCATCGTATTGACGCAAAACACGTTGAAGCCATGGTGGAAGACTCTAAAGAAGAAATGAACGTCTCAAGTGCAACACCAGAACAACAAAGCAAGACACCAACAATTGAACCCATTGCATCTGAAATTGAATTTGACGATTTTGCGAAAGTCGATTTACGTATCGCCAAAATTATTTCATGCGAAACCGTAGAAAAATCAGACAAACTCCTTAAGTTTGAACTCGACATCGGAAATGAAAGCCGAACGGTGTTTTCTGGCATTAAGTCTGCTTACAAACCAGAAGATCTCATCGGAAAATACACCGTGGTCGTGGCCAATCTTAAACCACGCAAAATGAAATTTGGTCTCTCTGAAGGCATGATTTTAGCGGCAGGTCCGGGTGGAAAAGATCTTTGGCTTCTAGAGCCTCATGACGGAGCAAAAGCAGGTATGCGCATCCTGTAACCCGCTCCACAACAAAGCCACAAAAAAAACTGAAAAAACAACTTTTTAAAATGCCCCCGTCATTCAACACATGACGCGGGCTATTTTTTCTGCAAGGTTTCCCTGTGACAATACAGAGTGCTTTTAAGGGGGTTACTCAAAGAAGCGCGAATAGAACCTCGTGCATATTAAAAAAAATTTAGAGTTTTGTCTCTTCATTATCTGCCGTATCCTCCTTTACAGTCCTCTCTTCCTTTTTAAAGCGAGGATGTATATGCAGTTTTTTAGCAAGTCGCGTTCCTCTAGACAACCCAGAGTCTGCTTTTTGAGTGAAAGACAAGGGCTTCCAGGTCGATTGATGATGCTTCCACCAAGAAGGAACAAAACTTTCTAAAAGCGCGTCAAAGGCCTGCTTCGCCCTCTTAAAATTTTCTTCATTTTTGTTTTCTTGAAAGGCTTTGATAGCCTCATCCAATGCCTTATCAATATTCTCATTCTCATTCTCATTCTCATTCTTATTCTCTCTTAAGCTCTTAAAATAATTCAGATCTTTGCTTATCGGATGATTCGTTTCTGACATATTAAAAAATAAAGACTCAAATTCCGATTTGTTCTTATCAACAAATTGACACCATTCATCATTGTTTTTATTCATGTCATTATTTCTATAAAAACGATTAAATCGAACCATGGAATAGGTTATATCCTCTGGCATTATCTTTTCGTGGGTGACTTTTGTTTCCCGTATTCCCACACCCAAATGAGGTTGTATCGACACACCTGGCGCAACGGGTACATCCCCCCCCAAGGTTCCATTAACAAAACGGGTCTGCGTGTTTCGCACAAATTGCTTTCTCCAGCCTTTTTCTCCATCAAACTGGCTTACTTGACTGTATTTAGGTTTAAAGAAACGCACCGTTTTTCCGAGTGCAATGCCCGCTCCAAGATCGGCGTTTAAATCAAATTCGAAATCACTTTCTAGGCCATTGTCTTGCATTAAGCTTTGTATCTTTTGCGTTAAGTCTAAGGGGTTAAGGAGAGTGTTAACGGTCGAGGATATCTGCCCTGTGAGTGTTACATCCATGTAGGCGCCTTCACGAAGGAAGCTTGGGTGAACACGATCTCGACGTAAGAAATCGAGCGTACCACTGAATCCTGCTACACTCACATCCAGGCTGGTCTTTACATCCGATATCTCTAAATACACATCACTGTAAACAGAGGTCAATTTCTCTAAACGTTCCGCGTTGTGTGTGATACTGGGATTTTTTAATTTTTCTTGTATCTCTTCCAATCCCGTGAATGTAACAGACCTCGATAAGTGCGCATAAGAGGCTGACATATGTTGTATCAACTGATGCCGACCTAGCGCTCCCCATTTTTTTTCCATTTCATGCTTTTTATTTCTTAGCGCCCGAAACGCCTCTTTATTCTTATTTTGAGGGTTAAAGCGCTTCAAATAATCGTATTTTTCAACACATGAAAAATAGGCGTTAATATCATCAAGAAACAGACTCACCGTATTATTTTGGTTCTCTATTTTTTTCACGTATGCAAGATAAGTTTCAGGAAATTGAATCGGTGACTCCTTATTATTTTTATTATCGCGCATGACGAAATCTTCAGGAACATACTGATGACTGTCTATTTTAACGACTTTCAGACGCGCCCCTAAACCCGCATTCACGTTATAGGCGCTTGCCGAAGCAGAGACGCTCCCCTCTGATGAAAATGAATAAACATCAGCAGATAAAGGTAAACGCACAGCAGAAGGGGAAGAAGAGCTAATATCCGAAAGAAAAGAGAGATCTTCTCCATTGCGAAGTGAGCCCTTCTTCGCGAGCAGGCTCTCTAATCTTTTCGCGCTGTCTTTTGCGGCTTGCTGAGCCTTAATTAAAGAGGCTTGCCCTTCTTTCTTTTTGAAAATACGTAAAAAACGATCTCCGAGGTCGCGAGAAGGTGCATGAACCAAACAACCATCCGTCTCAACATAAGCATCTGAATTATTCCATTCTTTCGCCCGTGATTGCGTATAGACCCCCTCAATACCCGCCTGGCAGTGTGCACCAAGGAGACTGGAAGCCTCAAGATCCGCTTTTCCTTTTAATCCGCCTTTTAGGGTTTTTGCTTTTTCTTCAAAAAATAGCCCTTCATCATCGGGATAATAAGAGGTTTCATAGGAGGCGTCTGCATTGATAACGCCAGAAACACCAAGACGATCTCCCACCTTCATGCCTAAGCTTGTCCCTAAACCTGCACTGTAAGAGGTACTTTTCGAGGCCCCTAACTCACAAAAAGGGGCGTATTTTTTGGCTTGCTTTTCGTGATGATGTTTTTTCGCCATTTCCATCCAATGGCATTTTACTTGGGTATAGAGAATATACGCGAGCTCAGCATGGTCGTTTTCTTCAAAAGACAAACGCGACAATTCCTTATAGGCATGAGATAGATCGCGTAACTCATTGAGGCTTGTTTTTATTTCAATTTCATCTAAAGAACAACGTTCAGTTAAGGCCCCGATCTTTTTTATTAAGGCGTTTTTTCGATAGTCTGAAGATGTTCCATTTATTTCTTTGTTAAGGACTTTGCACAATGTTAATAGTTTTTTTGAATCAATAGATGGTTTATTGTTTAATATCGACATCCCCTCCTTTGTAAGCGTCTCTTCTTCCCGGTTTAAGCCGTTTGTTTCTATCGTCACGCTTCTTTGGGAGACGCCGCTAACAGGTAAACGCCGCGAACTAGAACTTACGCTCCGGCTGGGGCTCTCAGAAGAGATATTCGTGGGATTCAAAACAAAATCGGGGATCATTGTATTTGTCCTCATTACATATAGATTCCAACAAACCTTAAACGTGCTAAATGACGTAAAAATAAGGAAGCAAAGAGAAAAACAGTAGAACAATAGGCTCACTCGCCTTCATCAACCACTGCATGAGATAGTTGAAAAGGCACAAGACGAAAAGTACCTAAACACAGACAGAGGATGTGGTCAGGTGAGCACAAAACCAACAATTCGGCATCTTCAAAGGCGAAGGATATATAACAATCTAATCTTAAATAAAAAAATAAGCGTGCGTCTAAAGAAAAAAGGCATATAAAATTAAAAAGGGATATAGAGTAAAAAGGAATTATAAATAAAAAGAAAGACCCATTTCCGTTATAAATCGTATTTTGCAATTAACCACAAATAAACACAATTTTTCACATTACTGATGCTTATCTCTGATTGATATAAAAAACTTAATTATACCCTTGAAACCACAATGAAAAAGAAAGATGGAGGGAAGGTGTATGTAAGAGTGAAGGCGCTTTTCCCTTTTTTCGCCTCATTTAGCTTTTTTTAGGGGATCAGAAACATCACTCAATGATATCTAGAATAATGATCAATCATTGAAATAATAATGCTTCCGTTAATTTAAATAGACATCTTGTACATCCAAGATGTAACCTTGCGCAAAGACAGGTGACAAAAAAGTCGCACTATGCGACTTTTAAAATGCATCTTAATATCGAATGCGATTCGACATAAAATTCGATTTACCAACCTAACCCGCAAGCTTTGGCTTTGGCTTTGGCTAAGCTATAAAATTTACGCTTCATGATATAGTTGCCGTCGTTTTTCAGACCTTCAACTTTTATCCATTTATTATTACCAAATCGAGCTTTAACAGGAACGCCGACCGCAAATCGTTTACCTGACTGGTATTTTGCTACATAAAAAGCATCTTTTACTCTAAAAATATACCCATTTCTTCCACATATTGCCGCACTTTCAACGCGTCCTTTTTGTTGCGCTCCCCATTTACCCCAAGCATTTGCTTCTACAGAGGGAGAGGTCATTACCGTCATAGCACTCAAGCTAAGTACAACACCTAAAATAGCTTTTTTCATTACATGAACCTATTAAAATATAACATTGAATAAATTTAGTTTTCAGATGCATCTTACAGAAAAGGACGCACCTTTAAATTAAGTCATTAAAAATCCAGAACGAACATAACAAATTTGAATTAAATTCCTAATTTAATAAAATATCATGATAGAAAATGTTTTGTATTCTCTTTCTATTTGTTGTCTTTCATTCATAAAAAAAAGAAGATGTTAGAAGACTTAAAGAATAAAAAGAAAATAATTAAAAGCATGTTAATAAAGAGCCTGCTTTTTTTTATAACAGGAAGAGCGTATTTTGAATACTTTCTCCTCTAAATAGATCGCGTCTAAATAAATCTCATCTCTTTATTCAGGTTTAAATATACCCAAGATATTTGAAGTTGCAGCTAGGCGGCAAGAACGAAAAGACCCTGAGCATAG
Organism: uncultured Enterovibrio sp.; assembly: GCA_947040595.1. Taxonomy (GTDB): domain Bacteria; phylum Pseudomonadota; class Gammaproteobacteria; order Enterobacterales; family Vibrionaceae; genus Enterovibrio. The sequence continues at coordinate 8,966 of CAMRBZ010000083.1, forward strand.
AGGGACGATGTGATTGGGCTTTGAGGGCGCAGCCAACACCCCTGCAGCTTCAATCCCTCTGTGCTCAGCGGCTCCACTCGTTTGCCGAAAGCGAGCATCTTTAATTCCTTTGGGTATAACAGGCACAGCACTCAAAAATAAAAGCGCGTTTTTAAAGAAAAATGTGCAGCAGGACTTATACGGCGTTAAAAGGCAGGCGATTTTTGTGGTAATATCGGTAAACATGAAGATTCTCATTTCTACCAAGGCGCTTGTCTATTATGAATTTGGATAAATCAACAAAACGCATCGCAAAGAGAATTAAAAAAGGCTTTCAGGGTTACCCTGAAATTTCTATTCGCTATTTTGGTGTTTGTGAAAATACGGCAACAGAAGTGCGTGTCTCCTTCATTTTAGAAGAAGGCGCCGCTGCGCAAGAAGAGTGTTTTTTCAGCCAAAACGATGCAAGAAAAGATGAAAGCATTCAAACCACTTTATTGAAAGTGATCGAGCGTACAGAAGCCAAAACCGTTTTAGAAGTGCCTGGTATTTCTCTTATAAAATGATTGAAAACAGGAGAAAGCCCTCTTGCTTTCTTCTCTTTCATTTCTGTTCTGGATTTAAAACCCACATTCCCCTCTTTATCCCCCCCAAAAAATATTGAAAAATAAAGCTTGGCAGCAAGTCCAAAAAGCCCTTCAAAAGAGAGGCCTTTACACCTCACTAGAATGAGGGTCTGTGATCCAAGTCGCACCCTGTTTTTTTATTTCATGCCGCGCTATAATGCATCGCCTTTTCATTTCTTTGCCATCTCAGAGTACGAGATGAGCCAATCTAAAAACCTAGGGAACCTTCTTTGATTTCAACCGCGAACATCACCATGCAATTCGGCGCCGAGCCATTATTTGAAAATATTTCGGCAAAATTTGGTCACGGCAACCGATATGGATTAATCGGAGCCAATGGTTGTGGTAAATCAACCTTCATGAAGATCTTAAGTGGAACACAAGCCCCAAGCTCAGGCAATGTCTCCATCACCCCAGGATTAAAACTGGGCGTACTGAGTCAAGATCAATTTGCTTTTGAGCAATACAGCGTCATTGATGTTGTGATCATGGGCGACCGCAAACTCTGGGAAATTAAACAAGAACGCGAACGCCTCTATTCTTTGCCTGAAATGACCGAAGCCCAAGGCATGGCCGTGGCTGAACTAGAAAGTGAATTTGCAGAATTAAACGGGTATACAGCAGAAAGCAGAGCAGGCGATATTTTACTCCAAGCAGGGATTGATGAATCCCTCCATTTTGGCTTAATGCAACAGGTTGCACCCGGATGGAAATTACGTGTTTTATTGGCGCAAACCCTTTTTTCTAATCCCGATATTTTGCTCCTTGATGAACCGACCAACAACCTGGATATCCACACCATCAATTGGTTAGGCGAAGAATTAAACCAACGTAAATGCACCATGATCATTATTTCCCATGACCGACATTTTTTAAATTCGGTCTGTACCCACATGGCTGACATTGATTACGGTGAACTGCGAATTTACCCAGGTAACTACGAATATTTTCTTGAAGCCTCAAGCATGATCCGTGAACAATTGCTCTCAGGTAATGCAAAAAAAGCCGCCGAAATCACTGAACTCCAAGATTTTGTAAACCGATTTGGCGCAAACGCATCCAAAGCAAAACAAGCCAGCTCTCGTGCCAAAAAAATGGATAAAATCAAACTGGATGAAGTGAAGTCAACAAGCCGTATACGCCCTTCCATCCATTTTGGTGAAGGTAAAAAACTCCATCGCCAAGCCCTTGAAATACAAGATTTAGGGCATAAATTTGACGAAGAGTTTTTATTTAGAAAAGGCACGTTACTTTTAGAAGCGGGTACACGTTTGGCCGTCATTGGTGAAAACGGAGTGGGTAAAACCACCTTTTTGCGCTGTCTTGTGAAAGAAATAGAACAAAAAGAAGGGATCGTTAAATGGTCTGAAAATGCCTCTGTCGGTTACTGTCCACAAGACAGCACAGCCGATTTTGATAATGATTTAACGATTTTTGATTGGATTTCTCAATGGCGCACCGTCAAGCATGATGATCTCATGGTTCGTGGTCTTTTAGGACGCTTGCTTTTCACCGCAGACGATGCCAATAAATTGGCTAAAAATTGCTCTGGAGGCGAAAAGAACCGTTTATTGTTTGGCAAATTAATGATGCAAGACATCAACGTACTGGTCATGGATGAGCCAACAAACCACATGGACATGGAAGCCATAGAAGCCCTGAATAAGGCCCTCATGGTGTATCCTGGTACACTGATTTTTGTTAGTCATGATCGCGAATTTGTCTCTTCTCTTGCCACCGCCATTGTGGATGTGAAAGACAAAAAGCTGCTCCACTTCCAAGGCACATTTGACGAATATCTTTCACATCAAGAAAAAATGTCGTCTTTAGCTTAAAAAGAAACACACAAAAATCGGACATTCTATACCCAAAGTAATTGAAGATGCGCGCTTGCGGCAAGCGCGTGAAGCTCCTGAGCATAGACTATGTGATTGGGTTTGAACCCGCGTAGCCAACACCCACGCAGCTTCAAAAGTAACGGGTATATTTTTTATTACGATCTTGTGGCGCGCAACACCGCACGCCACAAATTAAAAAAGAGCCTTTCATGACAGAAGAAGAACGCATTGAATTACAAAAAAATAACCCTCTTCATGGCCTTAAATTGGAAGACATGTTAACCCAGCTCATTGATCATTACGGCTGGGAAATATTGGATGCAGCCTTGCGCTTTAATTGTTTTCATACCAATCCAAACCTTGCAAGCTGCGTAAAATACATAAAGAAAACGGAGTGGGCGAGGGAAAATATCGAGAATTTCTATCTCTATCGTTTTAAGCGCATGCCAAAAGCCAGTGAAGCAGAATATCAAATGCCTCCTCGCTCTCGCACTTATCCTCACGGTTTAGCGCCAAAAGAGCCGATGGAGCTCACCGTTGAGTCCATTTTGTTGTCTCAAGCCAAAGCGGCTTCCGCGCATAAAGCAAGAACGTCTCGCCCTCGCTTACATCGCCGTTAATATCGCGCCCCCTTTCAACATATCCCACGACACTTGAAGATGCAGATAAGCAGCAAAAACAAAACCAACAACCCTGCATCTTCAAAGGCAATGAGTATAAGACGCTGTAAATAAAACGAAGCTAACCCTTTTACGAGAAAAAGAAGTGATTGGGCTAAAACGTGCCAATCGCTTCATTTATTCAAAAAATTACATCAAAAAGGTTTAAAAGCATACCCTGTGACTTCCATCAAGCCAATTTCTTTGCCCAAGGTGGTCATTGGATGAACCAGCATTAACCCTCGCACTGATTTTTTTAACCGACCGATATCGGCTTGTTCTTTTTTTGAAATCACACGATGAAAGCTCATCTTCAATATTCTTTGTGCTTTCGTACTGAGTTCGCTTTTTTGCGTTTTTTTAGAGTTTTCTATTCTATCGTTTAAAGAATTAATTTCATTTTGCAACTTCGCCATGTGTTCACGGTTTTTGGTCACCGTTGCAATCGCTAATTGACGGCGACAAAAATCTAACTGATTATGGTCTTCTTGTATTGTTTTTTTTAAATTCATAATTCGCCCTTTATGTTCATACTTATTTCATGGGATTTTATTATATAATCTTGGATCAGAATTGTGCTTTATCTTTTTTATAGACGCGATTATAACAGCAACTCTTTTTATATTCTAAAACTTAAATTAAAGATCCCTGTTCCTCTTTGCACCTTAACCCTCTTTTTTCTGCCTTATGATCTCATTAAAATAAATAAAAGAAATACTTTTCTTCAAATGAACAAGTTCGCCCAATTTCTTTTTGTCTTTGAATGCCTTACTCTGAAGACTTTATTTTCTTAATTAACTGATTTTAAAGTATATTTTAGTTTCACTTAGGACTTTTTTATTAACATTTTTGTCATCTTTTAGCATTTAAAGAAGATCGGATCCCATCCAGCTTGCTCTTTTAAAAGTGCTTTGATCTCAGTCATTGATTTTATAAAAACATTGTTTTTATCTCAAAAATTTGTTTATGTTTTAAGAAAATTAATCCTTTTTTTCGAAATACAATCAAGCTCAGGAGAAGAAAATGAATAAAGGATCGACGAACAAGGTTAATTAAATGATCAAATACCGTTTAATTTAATAAGAAAAACATAATAGTGACATTTTTAATTATAAAATCAGATTAAACATTTATTCTTAATTTGAATTCTATTGCCTTTTTTGTATCATTTTAATAACGTCTAATCTTGCCCTCCCCTTCACTCAGGCTTCACCGGGGCAGTGGTTCAAATCTGCATTTTCGCATGAATATCAATCCCACATTCAACGGCGTTAATATACAGGCCAATAACAATATCATGCATTAATTCGCTCTTTTAAAAGCAAATTGTACCTCGCCTTAATCGCTTAATTCTTGTTCTAAAATTGAGGTTTGTTCGCTCCATCTTTTGCGTATTTTGTTTCGCTACCCGTCGCCTTTGAAACTGCGTGGGGGTCGCCTGCTCTCGCTCAGGTCAATCACATGAGATCTCTGTTCAGGGGCTTCACTCGTTTTCCGCAGGCGCGCATCTTCAAGTGTCTTGGGTATAGAGCTTAAGTGCACTCGTTATTCGAATTGAGAAATTCATAACCATGTGATCCGTGATTTTAACAAGCAAGAATGATCCCAATTTTAATGGGATTGATTTTTAATGGGATTG
>CAMRBZ010000084.1 GCA_947040595.1 uncultured Enterovibrio sp.
CCCTAAGCAGTGAAAGCCCTGAACAGAGATGGACTCTGTGATTGGCCTGAGCGAGCGCAGCCAACACCCAGGCAGTTTCAAAGACGACGGGCCTATTCGCTTATCGAGCCATTTTGAATCAAACGCAAGTGGAATGTCTGGCTCCACAAGCAAAGAAAAAGAGAAAGGACGTCGGTGATGAGGCTTCATGAATACAGCCAATTCGCGGGGATTTTCAGAGAGAGGCAAGTCATATCCATATGCAAGCTGGGGACAAAAAAAGAGTCCATATACATCAATGGACTCTGTGATTGGGCTTTAAGATCCCAGAAAAAGCGGCACAGTCAAAGGCAACCGGCCTCTCGCAGGGGCAGACGAAGGGGAAAAAATACCCGCTTCGCCTTCTTTAAACCAAGAGAAAGCATTCTTTTATAAAAGAGCCCAAGGGGAATTTGCAGCGTCAGGTAGATCGCCTTTCGTCCACCATTTTGCTGAATATACGCGGCCTTGGTACTTGGCTTGATCACCCGTATTATAAATTTTGCTCGCACTCCAGTCTTTCAGTGAACCGTCATCAAATTCTTCCCACACATCAGACATGCCAGGCTCATCGCCTTGAGTCCACCATTTGGCTGTAAATTTAGAACCATTGTGGAGAATTTCATCACCCGTGTTGTAAATTTTACTCGGATCCCAGCTTTCACCAACAGGCAGAGCATTCCCTTCAACATGCACTTCCACTGTCGCAGACGCCACTTTTGAACCGTCCGTCACTCTCACCAGCAAAGACAAGACCTTGTCTTCTTCTGCTTGAACGGTGGGGAGCGTTATCACAGCGCTCTTTCCTGTTTGAACCAGCTGACCTTCGCTTGTTGTGAAAGTAAGGAGATCATTTTCTTTGTCGGTTGCAGAAACAGAAATAACCGCGTTATCACCGGCTTTCACCTTGATAAGGTCAGGCACGCGAAGTTCGGGTGCCGTATTCTCTGCCTCACCGCTGCCTTTGATATTCACCGCCACCGTTTTAACAACAGACACTTTACCATCCGAAAGCGTCAATGAAATGATTTCCATCTTGTCTGTTATTGTGTTTGGCGCTTTAAAAATCACGTTCGCAGAACCATTGCCGACATCTTGAATATCCGCCCCTTCTGCTGTGAAGATCAATGTATCTCCATCAGGATCCGTGCCCGAAACCATAAAGGTAATAACCTCACCAGATTGCACATTTTGCGTGCTGGGTACCGTGAAAAGAGGCGCGCCATTCGGGGCAATATTTTCACTGAAAACAGCATCGATTTGTTCTGCCAGAGGCGAGCTTAAATCTGTACATTCTTTCAATTTTGAACCGTAGCTAACAAAAGAGCCATTACACTCAATGTCACCGTGGACCTGCCATACAATGATCCCACCCAATTCGTGTTCAAGGATATATTTCGCTTTTTCACGTACCGATTTTTCATCGTCATAACTGAGGAAATACTTTCCTTTTATGGCATAAGGTACTTTGGCATTCTCATCCCAAAGGTGCGTCCAACCTGTTTGTTGTTTGATGTAGTTATAACTTGGCTGACCTTCAAAAACGGCCCAGTTTTCGACATCAACAGAGGAAAGCGTCGGACCATCCACTGAGAAATTGAGCATACGTTTGTCTGTTGGCGCTCCCAGAAAACCCGTTGCATCTTTGGTTTGTACACCACGTCCATAGAATGCGGCACCAAAGTTGATTTTTTTGCTTGGGATCCCACGCGCCTTCATCCAAATACGTAAATTGTCTAAGGTTAATCCTTTGATTTCTTCTTCAGGATAAGGATAAAGCGGTGCATTGTGCCCTGTTACATCCGACCAGCCGCCATTAAGGTCATAGGTCATCATGTTAAAGTAATCCATGGAACGAGAAAGACGATCCCAATCAAAGCCTTCAAGCGCTTTTGTATCCGCTTTAAACGCGGCACTTAATTTGGCTTCTTTACCAATTCGTGCGCGAATATCTTCCATCAATTGTTCAAAATTATCGTAATCTTCTTGGGTTCCTGAAAAATTCATTCCGCCAAAGCCTGGGTATTCCCAGTCAATGTCAATGCCATGAAAACCCAATGCCATTAACTTATCAATGTCGGCTAAAAAGCGGGCTTTCATTTCGGGGTTTTTTGCCATTTCAGGAAAATGCTTCGACATGCTCCAGCCGCCAATAGAGGCCATGACTTTCACGCCTTTTTGATTTGCCAAATCAATCAGTCCAGGGGCTCCATTTTCTTTTTTCAGTGGAATGGGCAGCTCACCCGTCACACCTGAAAGAGTGTGTTTCCAACCGTTTCCATATTTTTCAAAGCCTTGTTTTTTTACTCTTTCTAATTGCTCAGCTTGCCAAGGCTCATCTCCTGGAAATTCATGAAGGTAATCAAGTTCACCCCAAAGAATATGTAGATCCCAACTTGAATACACATCAGAGTACAATAATGACGCAGGCTCTTGCTCCACACCCTCTTGATAAATATTTTTATTACGTAAATCACCGCTGTGTAAAGATCCGTCTTTTGCTACACCAAAAAAAGAAAAATTCAAGATATTGTAAATGTCCATATTGACATTCAAGTGGGTCGCCTCACCTGCGACCGTAAAGCCCGCATCTTTTCCTTTCCAAGCTTCCCATTGGGTTAAATACCCAATGACCGCTTTATCGTGTTTTGGCGCGGCTTGCAAAGAAAGACTCATTGAAAGCGCCGTAGCAACAGATAAAGCAACAGCGCCTAATTTATATATTTTTTTCATATGATACACCGCAAATTATTTATGTTTATTTTATTAATGACGAGGAATAAAAATATCAAAACGACATTTTTAAATAAAACCCATTAATTTCATTTATTTTTTGTATGTTATAATTCAAAGAGAAGATTTACTTTATTTCGCTTTTATTTTATTGCACAAAAATCAAGGTGCAACAAGAAGAAATTACAGCTAACCTGCTATTTTCATTGAGATTTTTAAAATATATCGACAGTGGCCATCATGCGTACCCAACGAGATCGTTAAATTGAAGACACAGAAAAAGCCACATTAAATACAAAAAGCGCACGGCATTTACATTTAACATTCTTATTATTTATCCGTTTAACTTGATGTATTCCCTGAAACAGTAAAAATCATTTTAATAAGGAATTAATCAGAATCTAACAATCACTTTTACATGTCCATATTCACCCAACGAAATAACAACATTAAGATAACAGAAAAATATATTACATATACAAATAAATTTGACTTTTAATTATAAATAAAATAATCAAGTAAAATTAAATGAAATAATAAGGCGTTGAAATAAAATGTATATTCACGAAAGTGGATATGAATGGATCTCACTCAAAAAAAAACTCCCATGAGAGGGAGTTCATAATATACCGGTCGCCTTTGACGCTGCGTGGGCGTAAACGAGGCGTTCAGCCCCATTAGAGAGTCCATCTAGGCTCAGGGGCTTCATTCGCTTGTAGCAGGTGAGCAAGGTCAATTACTTTGGGTATAAACACACGAAAGCGCCTTAAAAAAACATTAGGCGTAAACAGGAAGCCGTTTACATATGGCCAGCACTTTCGCTTTGGTGGCGTCTATCACCTCTTGGTTTTCAATGTCATCTAAAACGTCACAGATCCAATTTGAAAGATCTTTTACATCTTGTTTTGAAAAACCACGACGCGTTATCGCAGGGGTTCCAAGGCGGATCCCCGAGGTGACAAAAGGACTGCGTGGATCATTGGGTACGCTGTTTTTATTCACCGTAATATTGGCGGCCCCCAAGGCGGCATCCGCTTCTTTGCCTGTGATGTTTTTATCAATTAAATCAACAAGAAACAAATGATTCTCTGTTCCATTAGAGACGATTTTATAACCGCGCTCTTGAAATTGTCCAACCATGGCTTTCGCATTTTCTACAACACATTGTTGATACGCTTTAAATTCAGGCTCCATGGCCTCTTTGAATGCAACTGCTTTGGCTGCAATGACATGCATTAAAGGACCACCTTGTCCACCTGGGAAAACAGCAGAGTTGAGTTTTTTATAAATCTCTTCACCTGCATTGGAAAGGATCAAACCGCCACGAGGACCCGCCAAGGTTTTATGGGTTGTCGTCGTCACCACATGGGCATGAGGGAGCGGCGTTGGGTACACATCTGCCGCCACTAATCCGGCAATGTGCGCCATATCCACAAACAAATAAGCACCGACTTTATCTGCAATTTCACGCATACGCGCCCAATCAACAATTTGAGAATAAGCAGAGAAACCGCCGATGATGACTTTAGGCTGGTGTGTTAAGGCCAAGCTCTCCATTTCTTCGTAATCGATTTGACCCGCAGCATCAATACCGTAAGGGATCACGTTATAATGCTTCCCTGAGAAATTAACCGGTGAACCATGTGTTAAGTGACCACCGTGAGCCAAGCTCATCCCTAAAACCGTGTCTCCAGGATTAAGCAAGGCCATATACACGGCGCTGTTTGCTTGAGAGCCAGAATGAGGTTGCACATTCGCGTATTCACAAGAAAAAAGAGCACAAGCACGCTCAATGGCTAAAACTTCTGCCTTATCAACGTATTCACAACCGCCGTAATAACGTTTTCCAGGGTAGCCTTCTGCATATTTATTCGTTAATTGAGAGCCTTGGGCTTCCATCACACGAGGACTTGTGTAATTTTCTGATGCAATCAATTCAATATGTTCTTCTTGGCGTTTTGTTTCTTCTTGAATAGCAAAAAACAAGGCAGGATCATACTCTTCGATATTCATATCACGCTTTAGCATTTTTATTGTCTCAATCTGGTATTTCCTTGGCCAAGGTTCATCTAACCCCATAAAGCGAAAATGCAAATCACAGAGTCAAGTTAAACATCAGCGAAGAAAGAGGGCATTTAAACGATAACGTACGCGCATTGCTTGGCTTTACGTTATTGCAGTCATTCATAAATTTCATGCTTAATGCGTAAACTTCATGCTAAGTGCGATTCTACAAAATTTGTTGCGCAACAGGTAGTCATCCACTCCATTTTTCTTTTTAAATCTCAGATTGCTCTTCTCATTTCGATGGATGCGGCTTTTTTTCTGTCGGGCATGGCGCCAATACTGCCAAACCGAAAAAAACATAAAAAAAGCCGCGTAACATTAAAACTCAATGGATCTGTGTTTTTTTCCACAATTTAAAAATGGCGGGCAAGACCAACAAGGTCAGCAATAAGGCCGAAGACATCCCCCCAATCATGGGCGCGGCAATGCGCTGCATGACTTCAGAGCCGGTGCCGTCACCAAACAAAATTGGCACAAGCCCAATGATCACGGTTAAGACCGTCATCATGACAGGCCGTACTCTCAAACCCGCGCCCTCACGAATCGCGAGGGTGAGATCACTCAATTGCACCGGTTTATTCAAAGACGCAGCCAGCTGTTTTTTCTCCTCCCACGCTTGATTTAAATACACCAGCATGATGACAGCAATTTCAACCGCAACCCCCGCCAACGCGATAAAGCCAACGCCAACAGCCACTGAAAAATTAAAACCAAGCCAATACATCAGCCAAAGCCCCCCAACAAGAGAAAGAGGCAAGGTCACCATGATAATAAGGACTTCAGTAACCCGACGAAAACTCATATAAAGCAAGAGCATAATAATGCCAAGGGTCAAAGGCGCCACCAAGCTTAAGCGCGCTTTGGCTCGCTCCATATATTCGAATTGTCCCGACCAAGACAAGGAATACCCCGCCGGCAAGGAGAGTTTTTCAGCCACCGCTTGCTGCGCATTTAAGACATAAGAGCCTAAATCACCCCCTTCAATATCCACGTACACCCAACCATTAGGACGGGCATTTTCTGTTTTTATCATTGGCGGGCCGTCTTCATAACGAATATCTGCCACGTCAGCCAAAGCAATACGCGCCCCATTGGTGGTAATGAGGGGCAAGGCTTGCAATTTTTCAACAGAATCCCGACTTTGCTGAGGATAACGAACATTGATGGGATAACGCTCTAGCCCTTCAACGGTTTCACTGACATTCATTCCGCCAATGGCCGTTGAAATAACCTGTTGCACCTCTTTAATGTTCAGGCCATATCTCGCCGCAGCGCGACGTTTTATATCAATCGTGATATAACGCCCTCCCGCCACACGTTCGGCATACACAGACACTGTGCCTTCTTGCGCGTTCAAAATAGGCTCCAATTGAGCACCAATCGACTCTATCACCTTGAGATCAGGGCCTGCAATCTTGATCCCAACGGGGGTTTTAATGCCGGTTGCCAACATGTCAATGCGGGTTTTGATTGGCATCACCCAGGCATTGGTTAAACCTGGAAACTGAACAAGCGCGTCCAGCTCTTTTCGTAAGGAGTCTAAAGTCACCCCCTCACGCCATTGCGATTGAGGCTTAAATTGGATCACGCTTTCTATCATGGTCAAGGGCGCAGGATCTGTGGCCGTTTCTGCCCGGCCTATTTTCCCCCAAACCGAATGCACTTCAGGCAGGGTTTTTATTAATTTATTGGTTTGTTGAAGTAACTCTCGCGCTTTACCGATTGAAATGCCCGGATACGTGGTCGGCATGTACATGAGATCCCCTTCATTTAATGGGGGAATAAATTCACTGCCAAGTTTGCTACTGGGGTAATAAGCCGAAGCCATTAAGATAAACGCAAATAGAAGGACACTTTTAGGCCATTTCAAACTGAGGTTCAGCAAAGGCCGATACAGGGCCACCAGCGCGCGATTTACCGGATTTTTCTGCTCTGAAATCACCTTCCCACGAATAAAATAGCCCATTAAAACAGGGACCAAAGTAATCGCAAGCCCCGCCGCTGCGGCCATTGCATACGTTTTTGTGTAAGCAAGAGGAGAAAACATTTTCCCTTCTTGCCCTTCTAAAGCAAACACAGGGATAAAACTCAATGTAATGATCAGTAAAGAGAAAAAAAGTGGGGCCCCCACCTCTTGCGCTGCACGACTGATCACCTCCCAACGGTTTTTGTCGGTTAAAGGGGTGCGCTCTATGTGTTTATGCACATTATCAATCATGACAATGGCCCCATCCACCATGGCCCCAATCGCAATCGCAATGCCCCCAAGGGACATGATGTTGGCATTAATGCCTTGCCAATACATGATGATAAAGGCGCATAAAATACCGATAGGCAAACTTATCACAATGACCAAGGAGGAACGAAGGTGCAGCAAAAAAACAGCGCAAACCAATGCAATTACCACAAATTCTTCAAGCAATTTATCCCACAGATTGTCCACGGCAGCATCAATCAGCGTGGAGCGATCATAGGTTGTCACAATCTCAACGCCTTCGGGTAAACCCGCTTGAAGCGTCTTTAATTTTTCTTTCACCTTTTTGATAAGATCGCTGGCGTTTTCACCGAAGCGCATGACCACAACGCCAGCCACGGCTTCCCCTTCACCATTAAATTCAGAAATGCCCCGGCGCATTTGCGGACCAATATTGATTTGTGCAATGTCCCCCAATAAAAGCGGGGTGCCTTTTTCGGTGACTTTTAATGGCAAGGCCTTGATGTCTTCGATGCCGGTTAAATACCCCGTCGAGCGCACCATATGTTCAGCTTCCGCAATTTCAATCACAGAAGCGCCTATTTCTTGGTTTCCGTTTTGAATGGCCATGTTGATTTGCTGCAAGGTCACGTCATAAGCGCGCAATTTAGCGGGATCAATTTGCACTTGATATTGCTTGACCATCCCCCCCACAGTCGCGACTTCTGAAACGCCTTCCACCGTCTGAAGCTCATATTTCAAAAACCAATCTTGCAAGCTGCGTAATTCAGAAAGGCTATGGCGTCCTGTTTTGTCTTGCAATACATAGCTGAAGATCCAGCCCACCCCTGTTGCATCCGGTCCTAGGGTAGGTTTCGCACTCGGCGGCAATTTCGGCGCCACTTGGCTTAAATATTCCAACACCCGAGAGCGCGCCCAATACATGTCGGTATCATCATCAAAAATGATATAAACATAGGAATCCCCAAAAAAAGAATAACCTCGTACCGTCTGCGCCCCCGGCACCGCCAACATGGCGGTGGTCAAAGGGTAGGTGACTTGATCTTCGACCACTTGTGGGGCTTGGCCTGGGTAGCTTGTTTTGATGATGACTTGCACATCAGATAAATCAGGAATCGCGTCAATGGGGGTCTTTTGGATGCTGTACAAGCCCCCAAAAATGAGGCAAACACTCACCAACAAAACAAAGAATCGATGTTGGATAGAAGCCCGAATAATCGCATTGATCATTTCACACCTCCTTGTTTAATGTGTGGATGTTTAATTTTGTCATCCTTGGCTATTTTGATGTCAGCCTTTTTCATTGTGCGCCTCCATGATGCTCATGCCCTTGCATCCCAGCGTCAGCGCTTGAGGGAAGAGCCTTCTTTGGGGCCTCATGTATCACGGGGGTTTTAAGCGCGGTCTTTGTACTTACATCAGGGGCTTTCATTGTTTCATGCATGTGTTTTTCACCCCCCTCTAAAGGGGCTTTAGAAGAAAGAAAGCGACTTTTTTTGTGATCCACAATTTGGTATTGCCCCGTCGGGGTTTTATGCATTTCAAAGTCAATGCGTCCTCCTTTATGAAGGCCATCCATTTCAACGCCTTCCCCTAACATGAAATCCATTTCCATACTGGGCCATTGCCATTTTGGAACCGCATCATGGTGAATCCGGATCATTTGATGAGACGGCATGACATCCGTAATGATCCCGCTCCCCCAGACTTTTTCATATTTGGGAGCAGCCCCATCCATCCGCGATAAATCCGCCGTCAAGCTTGATTCTGAGTCCAATAAAAAGTGCGCCGAAACAACCACCCTGTCATGCTCTGTCAGGCCTTGAAGCACTTCGATTTGCTCCCCGGCTTCACGTCCAATTTCAACGCGCGCTGAACGGTATTTTCCATTCCCTTCAGACAAAACAACGCGTGTCATCCCGCCTGAACGGATCACGGCATTTTTAGGTATGCTCAAAACGGCATTTTGACTGAGCGGCGCAAGGGCAATATTGGCGAACATGTTGGGCTTAAGATCCCCATTGCTGTTTTTGAATTTCAAACGCATTCTTAATGTGCGGGTTTTGGGGTCAAGGATGGGATAAACATAATCAATCTCACCTTGCCATTTTTTTCCGGGTAACCCATCGAGCGTCATGATGGCCGGGGTTTTCTCTTTCATCCAATGGGCTTGACGCTCAAAGACTTCGGCGTCCACCCAAACCTCATCAAGCGGTCCCGCACTTATCACCGTTTGAGCGGGCGAAATATAGCCCCCTTCACGCACGTTCAAAGTGGCAATGATCCCCTCTCCTATCGCCTTAATTTCAATCGTTTGAGAAGCCCTTCCAGCCGCAATAATCCGTTTTATTTGTGTTCTATCCACCCCCAAAGAGACCAAGCGCTCTGTCGCCCCTTTAATCAAGACCTCTCTTTTTCCTTTATGGGCATTGAGCAACTCTTCTTGTGCCTTGACAAGCTCAGGAGAATAAAGCGTAAAGAGGACATCGCCTTTTTTAACCTTTTCACCCACCGCATTGATAAAAAGGCGCTCCACCCAGCCTGCAACGCGCACATTGGTTTGCCACAATTGGCTCTCATCAAAGGCGATATAACCCACGGTTTCAATATCAGCAGACAAAAACACACGCGCCACTGGGGCGGTTTTTACACCCAAATTATTTTCTACAGCAGGCTCTATTTGCACCGTTCCTGGTTTTTCAGCCGTCTTCTTATCGGTGTCTTCATAAACGGGGATGAGGTCCATTCCCATCGGCGATTTTCCAGGTTTGTCTCGCTTATAATTGGGATCCATGGGGGCCACCCAATAAAGAGGTTCGGCGTCTATCCCCCCAGAAGAAGGCACCTTAACAGGGCCATGCCCCATCGCGTGCATATCATGCGCGGATAAAAACGCCTTTAGGCCATACCCTAAAATCCCACCGAGAACCAAAGCAATTGTCGCTGTTTTAAATCTGTTCATTTTTGTTCCTTTTGCTTTATTAACGCCCTTTTGGCGGTGAGATCAGCGGGTTTGTACGTTTAAATTCGAAACCATTAAGCAATAAAGCCAATTGACTTTTAACGAGGTTTAAATCGGTCAGCAAACGCTCTTGCTCCAGTTGAAGCGCCAATTCATCACGCATCGCCAAAATGACATCATTAAATTGGGCTCGGTTGTTTTCATAGCCTCTTTCTACGGCATCTGTTCGGGCTTTTGCTTGCTCAATTAAACTTGTTTGATACCGTTCAATCCTTTGTTCTAAATTGACTTTATCCACTAAAAGTGTGTTCACTTCGCTGTTCATTTGCTCAAGAAGTACGACTTTTTGAGAGGTCATCGCCCCCACTTGGTATTGCGATGCCGCGAACACTTTATCCTGCTTTTTTTGTGTAAATAAAGGGATATCAAGGGTGAGATACGCACTGAGAAGATCGGGTGCTGGCTGCCCGTTCATCCCATTGGCTTGACGATGGGCGTACATCACTTCCACCCCAAATTGCGGTTTATAAGCTTGCTCTGCAATGTCCACTTGCGTTTCATTGACTTGGATCTGACTTTGCGCCATTTGAACCAAGGGGTTTTGATTCAGAAGTAAAAAATGATCCGTGCCTTGGCTTTTTTTCAGTTGTTCGGTGAGTTTTTTCCAGGGCAAATGATTGCTTGCTTTTAAGGCGGGCGGACTTTTTAACCAATCCCCCCCGAGCCACTGTGAAAACTGAGAAAGAATACGGCGTTGCATTTGTGTGTTCGCTTGACGTTTTTCATCAAATTGGCTGATTTGCATTTGGGCATTCAGTAAGTCTTGTACTTCGTTTTTTCCAATCGCGTAATTTGATTGAATGAAAACCGCCAAATCTCGCATGAGATCTTGATTTTCAATCAGTATTTTTTCGGCTTTTTGTAAATATCCAAGTTCAAGCCAAAGTTGCGTCAGGGTATTTGCGAGAGACCATTCTCTGGCAATGATTTGATATTCCATGCCATCGGCTTCTTGATTGGCTTTGATTTCTTTTAATGCCCGTGTCGAGCCTCGCTCAAATTGCTGCATTAAGCCTACCGAAACCGTGGTCATTGGATCTTGGTCAAATTTATAGGAGTTCATCGGCAAGGCACCGACCCCCACTTTGATCTTGGGATCCATTAATTGCCCACTCGCAACCCCCATCTCTCGCATGCCTGATGCGCTGGCTGAATATTGTTGACGACTGGCGTCCAAGTGGATCCCTTGCTCAATCAGCTGGGTTAATCGGCCTTCCTCATGAGCAAAAACAGGCCAAGAAAACCCCGTGATCGCGCACAAAATGAACGCCTTCGCGCTGCGTGTCAGTTTGAATGTATTTTTCATATTTAAATCCCATGTTTATACCCGTCGCCTTTGAAGATCCCAGAGTGGGCTGCGCGCCATGGCCGCCTCGCGGTATCTTCAAATTTTTTGGTTATAAATCAAAGCGTCAAGGTGTCAATGCGTTTAAAACTCAAAACATGAGAAAAAACGAGCATTAACAAAAAGTGCATCAGATTGAACGCGTTGTTTTTCTTCAAGGCGCTTTGCTAAAAGAGGATCCGTTTTATCTCATTCTTTTTTTAAAAAAAAAGGAATGAAAAACCGAAACGCGCAAAACAAAAGCGACAAAATTGAAGGCCTACAAAACGTAACAAGGAGGTAAAAATCAGGCTATTGGAGGGCGGTAAAAGGATTCTTTTCGTTTAAGAACGGGATATTGATGATCTTGCATAAAAAATGAAAAGCCCAAGTTCAAGGCAATAAAAAGAGAAGAAGGGGGAATAAAAGGCGCTGTAGAGCAAGTCATTGCAGGACAACAAACATGCGAGGTTAATTTTTCTTGGCAACAAGGCATCTCAAACTGAATGTCGGTGTCACTGAGAGTGTGCATTCTTTTTTCATGTTTCATCGCGGTTTTTTCATGTTTCATGGAAGGCGAAACCGACCCCTGATGGGCGTGGAGAAAACCGTTGCCCTGCATCATCACATTTGCACTCACATTAGAGAACATCAACACAAAAAGTGTGATGATCAAAATGAAAGAAACAGAATAGGAAGAAAGAGGCATTGATGCACATTATTAAAGAAAGAAGGAAACAATTATATCAAAGAAATTTTAAAAAAGCCCAGTAATACCAAGCCCATTAAACATTTGATCATTCTTGCTTGTTAAAATCTCCGATAACATCGTTATGAATTTCTCAATGAGAATAACGCCTTATCGACAATTCACAGCTTATTCTCAGCGATTTTTCCGGCGCAATGTCTGACTAACGACTTCATGGTATTGGTAAAAATCCTCATCATTGAAGGTGATTATCTTCTTCTTGCTGTGCAAGTGCGCCTTTTTTTCAGCAAATATCGCCCTTTAAAAATCAAAAGAAACCCAAAGCGCGTCAAAAAATACCCGTTCTTGGTTTATTTCATCGAAAGATCCCGCTCTTTTCTTTTTTCTTTTGTCTTTCAATGCACACATAAAATGTCATTTTTTATACAAAAAAGCCTGTAAATGATTGTTTATGTTACGATGTATATAAAAAAATCGACATGCTCATTTTAAACCTATGTCCTTCAACAAGGTTGAACGACTCAGGCAAAATTAAAGGCGACGGGCAGATCAACATCTGAATGAAAAAATAAGGATAAACAATGAAAACAGCGCTTCTTTTTCTCTCTTTGGGCTCTATTGCTCTACAAAGCCAAGCCATGATCTTGACCAGCAAAGACATTCAAGAAGGGAGTCGCATGACAAATAACTTTGAATTTAACGGTTTTGGATGTAACGGAAAAAATCTCTCTCCCGCTTTAGCTTGGTCAAAAGCCCCCAAAGGCACCAAAAGTTTTGCCATTACCGCCTTTGATCCTGATGCACCGACAAACAGTGGCTTTTGGCACTGGGTCGCCATTGATATCCCCGCCAGCGTCACTCAGATCCCACGCGGAGGATCAAAAAAACTGACGTTTGGAAAAGAAATGAAAAATGACTACGGCTCCATCGGCTACGGTGGCGCTTGCCCTCCAAAAGGAAAAGGAATGCACCGCTATCAATTCACACTTTGGGCACTTCCTGTCGAAAAATTAGCAATACAAAAAGACACCTCCAATGCGGTTATCGGCTTTATCTTGAACAGCTCCGCATTGGATAAAAAGACCCTTACAAGCACCTATGTTATCGATTAAAAATAACCATGAAGAGGTATTTCCAGACCTGCTTTTTTTAAAGGATCCGTAAAACAAAAAATGAAGGGGGGGGACGCTCTATGCCCCCAGCATCATTTGGGTTCAAGAAGGCCAAAAACGAGGATGGTGCAATAAGACAGAGGTGATTTACAATACTTTAAACGGGTTACTTATCCCGACAAATCGACACATTTCTTTTATCAAAAGCCATCCGCTTTGATGCTCTTACTCCCCCTTTAAAATGGATAACCTCATCAAGGTTAAAAGCGCCCGCACAAAACCCGAAGCCACTTTCGTTCAAGCTGATCTATTGCTTTTAAGCATGATTTGATATGCCAGAAAAAAATGGCTTTTATACCCCTCGCCTTTGAAACTGCGTGGGTTTTTATGCAGAACGTTGAAAACCTGGGGGGCTGCATTTTTTATTTCAAGATCAAATACTCAGTGAGCGTCTCGCCCATTATTTCAAATTGAATCCAGAAACATCGCAAAAAATG
>CAMRBZ010000085.1 GCA_947040595.1 uncultured Enterovibrio sp.
TCTCGATAAATCGGTCTCGATAAATCGGTCTCGATAAATCGGTCTCGATAAATCGGTCTCGATAAATCGCTTTATAAAAAGTGAGGAAAAAATAAGGCGCCTTCTGCGCCTTATTTTGTCTTGATAAGAAGAAGAGAGATTTAAGCTAAAAGATCATCCGCCACCTTGTAGCTTGGATCTTCGATGTGGTTAATTTCAACCAAACTGCCAGCTTTGGTTAAAAGGGCGAGGCAATCTTTTGATAAATGGCATAAATGGAGCGTTTTTCCGGCTTTGTTATAGCGCTCTGCAAGGGTCTCGATGGCTTCAATGGCCGAATGATCTGCCACGCGCGACTGTTTAAAATCAATGATAATGTCGGACGGATCTTTTTGGGCATCAAAAAATTCAAGAAAATTGGCGACCGAGCCAAAGAACAAAGGGCCATTCACTTCATACACTTTTGAGCCTTTTTCGTTTATAGAATCAAAAACAAAGATGTGTTTGGCGTGATCCCAGGCAAACATCAAGGCTGAAACAATCACGCCCACAATGACCGCAACGGCCAAATCAGAAATCACAGTGACGAAGGTCACCAGTAAAATCACAAAAAAATCTTTTTTAGGGGCGCGTCTTGCAAGCTTAAAGGTGGCCCATTCAAAGGTGCCAATCACGACCATAAACATCACCCCAACCAAAGCGGCAAGGGGGATCATTTCAATGAGAGCTGAGGTGAACAGGATAAAACACAGTAAAGCCAAAGCGGCCACGACGCCCGATAAACGCCCACGTCCGCCAGAATTGACGTTGATCATCGATTGCCCAATCATGGCGCAACCGCCCATGGCCCCAAAGACAGAGCAGGTCATGTTTGCCACGCCTTGGCCAATACATTCTTTGTTGCCTCGTCCTCGGGTGCCGGTCATTTCGTCAATTACGGTCAAGGTAAGAAGAGACTCAATCAAGCCCACAGCGGCAAGGATGAGGGCATAAGGAAAGACAATATAAAGGGTTTCAAAGGTGAAAGGGACGCTGGGAAAAGAAAAAGAAGGCAAGCTTCCGGCCAGAGTTGCATTGTCATTTCCACTCATAGAACGCAAAAAATCGACAACGGTGCGTGTTTCTAAATCAAGGAAAAAAACAAGGGCGGTGACAAAGACAATGGCCACCAAAGAAGAAGGGACCGCGGTGGTCATTTTGGGTAAAAAATAAATAATGCCCATGGTTAACGCCACCAAACCCACCATAAGAAGCAAGGCGTCTCCTTGCAGCCAAGCTAAATCACCCGTGGCGTCTGGCATTTTGAAAAGGGCCAATTGGGCCATAAAGATGACGACGGCCAAACCGTTCACAAACCCTATCATCACAGGGTGGGGGACGATGCGGATAAATTTACCGAGCTTAAAAAGCCCTGCGCAAACTTGAAGGACGCCTGCCAGCAACACCGCCGCAAACAGGTATTGCACCCCGTGCAGGGCCACCAAAGAGACCATCACCACCGCCATGGCGCCAGTGGCCCCTGAAATCATCCCCGGTCGGCCTCCAAATAGCGCGGTAAGCAAGCCCATAATAAAGGCGGCATATAAGCCCACCATCGGGTCGACTCCTGCCACAAAAGCAAAAGCCACGGCTTCGGGGACCAAG
Source organism: uncultured Enterovibrio sp. (assembly GCA_947040595.1). Classification (GTDB taxonomy): domain Bacteria; phylum Pseudomonadota; class Gammaproteobacteria; order Enterobacterales; family Vibrionaceae; genus Enterovibrio. Next base: position 1,624 of record CAMRBZ010000085.1, read on the forward strand.
GCCAAAGCCACAGTGAAGCCGGATAAAACGTCGTTTTTTACGGAGTGCGCAGAAAATTTTGGAAATTCAAACATAATATGGGGTTACTTGTCATTGAAAAAAGGAGCACCAAAAGGTGATATGTTAAAACATCCAGATAGACCCGTCGCTTTTTAAGGTGCTAGGTTTTTGGCTGCGCCTTCAAAGCCCAATCACAGAGTTCATGTATGCTCTGGGGCTTTTCGTTCTTGCCGCCGACTTGCAACTTTAAATATCTTGGGTATAAAAGGCGGATATTTTAAATCGATATTCATAAATAAGGATCTTACCGAAGGTCATGCACTTGTTCAATGCAGCGCCTCTTTTTGTGTGTGGACCCACGCAGCTTAAAAGGCAAGAGGATCACATTGGCGTATCTTCAATGAAGAAGGTGGGGTATAACACCATCGGGTTTTGAATGGCAAGTGAGTCTACCGGATTTATTCACACGGGTAAAATCCAGGTTACCGGTTAAAAATGAAGGGCTATTTTTGAGTCGATAACCAAAAATGATTTGGTTTTTTTTATATATACCCAAGGTTATTGACGTTGCGCGCCGGAGACAAGCGAGTGACGCCCCTGAGCATCGATGGACTCTGTGATTGGCGCTGCGAGCGTAGCCAACACCCACGCAGCGTCGAAGGTGACGGGTATAGAGAAGGCCCTGTTAAGAAGAAGGCCCGTACCCAAATTATGTCTTAAGTCTAATTTTTAAAGACGTTAAGCATGCATAAGAGGGGCTCTTTTGATGAAGTTGCTCCTCAATGCGTCAGCTTAAGATATTATTAAACTTCACTTGATCATTCTTAAAACGAGAGGGATAGTTCTTTATTTGACGTTGGAATCCAACGTTCTTTTTATTTAGTTTTTTTTCGGAGTCGCATTACATGAAACAAACCATTATCGGAGTGGTCGTATTTGTTCTTGGTTTTTTATTGTTAACTTTTGCAACTGTTTTTAGCTTGTTTTTTGCCGTAACCATGTTAATTGCTGGACCATTTCTCAAGAAAATGCTGCAAAAAAGGAGAGATAAAAAAGCACAAAATGAAGAAAAAGAAATACATTCATTTCACCAAACGAATTCAATTCATGCTGAAAATACACACACAGGTACGATCATTGACGGTGATTTTAAAGAGATCACAAAAAAATCTTCAGAGTGAAGAGCGTCATCCTGTTTTTCGCATCATTTTACTCAAATCGTCAGGTGAAATTTGAGCAGCCTCAGTGTTCTGCAAGGATGCGATTGAACGTAAAATAATGCATTTTTGATTAGAGTGTGTTTTTTAGGCACGTTTGATTTTTAAGTGGGTAAGGCGAATTTATTCATACGGTAAAATCCAGCGGACCTCTCAATAAATATACCCGCCGTTTTTGACGCTGCGTGGGTGTTGGCGACGCTCATTCAGCCCATCACGTCCTCCATCACATCGTCCATCACATCGCCCATCTATGCTCAGGGGCTTCACTCGCTCGGTGTCTACACGCATCGTCAATTACTTTGGGTATATAAAAGAGAGAAAAAACACTGGGTGTACTTTTCCCTGACTTTTATGACTCCCAAGCCCCCAAGTTCTCAAACCAATCACACTCTCTTTCTGTCTTTAAGTTCGGCTTAATAGACCCTGCTTTGTGGGGGCGCCTAAAAAACGAGATTATTCTTTTTATGTGTGAAATGACGCTTCAAGGGCTTCACTTGCTTGCTGTCGACCCGCCTTTTAAAATCTCTTGAGTCATCAAGGAACAATAAAAAAAACCGACGCAGGCGTCGGTTTTTTTGTGGTCATTTTTTAGCGCTTAACCGCAGACTTTGGTCCAGCTGGTGTCACTTCCAGGGATGGATGTACTGTACCAGTTGGCTTGATAGATACGGCCTTCGTGTACCATCTTGTCCCCTGTGTTGGCATGGCTTGGCTTGCCTTCCCAGTCGGTTTGTGGCCAGTTTGGGTACACATTGAGGCCGTCTGTTTCGCAGTTTTCAGGCTCTGTGGGTGTAGACAAATCCGCCAAAGGCAAATCTGCATATTCAAACGCAAACGCATACTCTAGGTTGTTGATTTTTACTGTGTAGTTGGCTGGGCCTGAAATGGGGAGATAATACACCATGTCCAAGTCGTAGCTTTCGCCGTTTTTCAGTGTTTGCCAGCTGGGCAAAGAAAATCCAGCGCGGTGCATTGCGCCTTCTAACCCACCGATGTTATTGGGTTTGCTATGGCCTGATGCGATAACACTTAAGCCGCCACCCGACTGATCTTTCGCGTTATCTGGCGCAGAGGTTGGGATATCAAATTGAAAGGCGGTGCCGCCTGGTAAATCGATGCCCGTGTGATTGGTAAAGGTGACTTTGGGGTTCATCGGGTAGTTTTGATCTCCGACTTTAAAGCCCCCGACCTTGACCGTGATGTTGACGGCTTCTGCTGGCATGGCATTTTCAGATAAGGTATGACCATAAGGTGAGGCGGACATGAATTTTTCATAGACCTTTTGGGTCATGCTGTTACCCATGTGGTATTCGCCGTTTCCTGTGGTACAGGCTTTTTCTGTTTTGTCGACCGTTTGGGTGCGTTTTCCTTTTGCATCAAAAAGATAGCAGCTGTAATCTCCCGCAAGCTCCCAAATCATGAGGCCGCCGATTTCATTGTCAATCACGTAATCTGATTTCACTGAAATGGAGGCGACATCTTCTGTTGATAAGAAAACTTTTTTCTCTGCATTCCACAGCCAAGGAGCGACCGCGACGCTGTCATAATGACGCGTATAGGTCCCTTTTAAGGCGTGAGCGGGGTTGCTTGGGTCAAGCTGATAGGCTGATGCGTAAGAGCCGAAAATGCCGTTTTCTAGGTTTTTTGCATGCCACATGGGGTTAGAGCCTGCGCCCATTTCACGGCCTTGATTGTCTTTGTCATGCCACATGTTGTCGATGCCAAGGGCGCCGTTACCGCATTTGTTTTTGTCGCTGTTTCCTGTGCCTGCTTGGCATTGGGTTTGATCGGGCAGGGCCGCTCTTCCCCAAAGGCCATTTTCACCGCCGCTAACACCTTGCCAGCCTCGGCTGTAATAGGGAACCCCGATATTGATACGTCCCGCAGGCATAGAGCCTCTGAAATAATGGTAAGCCCAGTCGGTGTTGAGATAACCAATGCCGCCGTATTCCGCGGTGCTGTATACATCCCAGGCTGCAAGTTCTGAATCTTTTCCTGTGTCATACAAAGAGGCATTGTGCCCGACATGATCATTCCAAGCGCCGTGAAGGTCATAACTCATGATGTTCACGTAATCGAGGTATTTTGTGACGTCGAATGTTTCCATGCCGCGCAAAAGATACCCTGAAGACGGTGAGGCAATGGTGAGCATGTAATGCTGGGTGTCTTGGGCGGAGGCTAAGTCAATTTTTTCACGCAGCACGCGCATGAGCTCTTGATAAGATGCCCATAAATAGGGGCGACGTGGCTCCATGATGCTCGCATCATCCGGGTTGCCCGCGCCGGCCATGGAGGTCGGGTATTCATAGTCAATGTCGATGCCATCAAATTGGTATTTGCGCATCATTTCGACGGCAGACTCTGCAAATTTTGCAATGGCTGCGTGATTGATGGAGCCGTCTGCGTTCGTGGTCATGGTATAAAAACCACCGTCTGCAACGCGATTGCCTTCGGTGTCGAAATGCCCACCGGTTTCAGCCCATCCACCGATAGAAAAGAGGGTTTTTACGCCGTGTTTTTTCTTGTATGTGGCCAAGGCGCCAAAGTGGCCTTTAAAGCCTAAAGCTGGATCAACGTCCACGCCGGCCCATTCTTTATTCACGGCTTGGTTTTCGGGGTCTTTAAGATCCCCTATATTCACCTTCCCGTCAGCACCGATGCTCACAAAGGCATAGTTTATGTGGGTGATTTGTTCCCATGGAATGTCTTTAACAAGATAAGAAGACTGCGGATCATCCCCAGTGCGCCAGCTTGTAAAATACCCGATGATACGGCGGGGATGATCGGCCCCCATGTTTTCACGTCCTTTTGCATCGTAAACGGTGCAATAAGGCACATTGACGCCGGGGGTTTGGTATAAACCTTCAGGGCGGCAATTGGAGACGGTCGGGCTTGCTGTTACCTTGATTGAAAGGACGGCGCTGTCGCTTGATGCCCCTTTGTCGTCAAAGGCTTTTGCATAGACTTGCACGGTGCCTGCTTTGTCTGCAAGCCAATCGAATGTGAAAGGTGCATTTTCTACACTGCCTTTCTTTTGTCCTGCAACATAAAAATCAACACGGGTGATTTTTCCATCCGTGTCAGACGCTTCGCTGCTTAAGGTAACTTTTGCGCCTTGATTGACACTCAAAGCAGAGGCGGAAAGGGTCACTGTAGGGGCATTGTTTTCAGGCTCAAGCGTTTTGGCTTTCACCGTGATTTGAAGCGGCGCGGTTTCCGTGACGGCCTGTTTGTCATCCATGGCTTTGACGACAACAGTGTGCGAGCCTTCTACTGCAGTCCAATAGAAAGAATACGGCGCGCTTGTGTCTGATCCGAGAAGTTCTCCGTCAACAAAAAAAGACACCGAGGCTATCTGGCCGTCTTCGTCTGCGGCTGTCGCTTGGAATGTAATTTGATCACCCTCGGTGAGGGCGTCTGAGGCGCTTGGGCTGTCAAGCTGCACTGTGGGGGCTTGATTGCTCGGCGGGATGATTTCACCGTCGCCACACTGCTCTGTCTGTGTCCATTCTTGGTAATCGTTCGAAAAAGAAAGAGGCTCTTTACCTTGGCTCCACCAGTTGGCGACAAAAACCTGTTGATTCTGTTTGGCTTTATCTCCGGTGGCGTAGGCTTTGTCGCGGCTCCACTCTTCTGTATTTCCACAGTCTGTTGCAGCTTGTGCATGAAAAGAAAAAAGGCAGGCTAAAGCCACGGCGGAAAGAGGGAATAGTGGGTTTTTGCGTTTTATATCCATAAAAACACTCCGTAAATTTTTGAACGAATGACTCGCAAGATGGGTATTTGATCTTTTGATGGAGCCTAAAGTAGAGGACTTAAGGGCAATAAACATCTACAAGAAGAGCGGAATTTGATGTTCCTCTCGGGCTTGATAAAAAAACGCGTCATTTTCTGGGAGAAGCGCACAAAAGAGGATGTGCAACTGTGCGCTTTGTAAGTGAAAATTGCGAGTCGTTAGCGGTTAATGCGCAAAAAAAAAACGCTTCTGGCTTTTGTATTTGAAGCGTTCGCCTTTGACGCACCCCGCGTGTTGGGTTGCACTCTTGAAGCCAACACGCCGCGTCCTTCATGAGAGATGGGCTGCAAGAGTGCGCCGAGCTGATTTTTCACGTTTTTGGGTACAGGCTCTTTTGAAATACAAAAAATCCCACGAAAGGATTTTCCCCCCCAAGCTAAAAGTTTGATACTCTCGAAAGCACGAATTGCATTTATCAACATCTATATACCCAATGGAATTGAAGATGCGTGTCGGCGCTAAGCGAGTGAGGCCTCTGAGCATTGATGGACTCTGTGATTGGGCTGAACGAGCGTAGCCAACAAGCACGCAACGTCAAAGCTGACGGGTATCAAAAGAGGAAAAACGCCATGATGGCCTCCAATCCGTCTTTACTCGATTTAGGCTGGTGCGCTTATTTTGAAGAACAATTACAAGAAACAGAGTCGGTGTCTTTTTCTGTTGGGCGCATCATAGAGCAGCATCGCAGTCATTTGCTGGTGGCCTCTGAAAAAGGCACGCACAAGGTTTTACCTTCTTCGCTGATGGACTCTGTTTGCGTGGGGGATTGGGTTTTGTTTGATGACGTACATCAATTACGGCGTCTTCTAACACGGCAGTCTTTATTTTCTCGTAAAGCGCCCGGCTCAAAAGTGGGGATGCAATTGATTGCGGCCAACATTGATACCCTTTTGATAGTCTCTTCTTTAAATGATGATTTTAATTTAAACCGCATTGAACGTTTTCTTTCTCTTGCCAAAGAAGCCAAAGTCGAGCCGGTTATTATTTTGACAAAAGCCGATTTATGCCTTGATGAAGCAAAGAAACGAAAAGAGGTTCAATCCTTAGACCCTTTTCTGAGGGTGCATTCTATCAATGCGTTAGACAAAGCGCATTTGAGTGAATTGTCTCCCTATTGCCAAACAGGGAAAACAGTGGCTTTTATGGGATCGTCTGGGGTAGGAAAATCCACGTTAATGAACGGCTTGTTGGGGGCGGATATCATGCAGACCGCAGGGATCCGTGAAGATGACAGCAAAGGCCGCCATACCACCACATTCCGCGCCATGAAATGGTTGGAGAAAGGGGGACTTCTAATGGACACCCCCGGAATGCGTGAGCTTCAATTGAGTGATTGCGAGCAGGGGATCAGTGAAACCTTCAGTGAAATCGCCGCCCTTGCAGAACAATGTCGCTTCAATGATTGTCAGCATGCGCAAGAGCCGGATTGTGCCATTCAAAAGGCCATTAAAAACGAAAGCCTTTCTTTGCGTCGTTTCGATAATTATCAAAAACTCATGCGAGAGCAAGCGTTTAACGGTGCAACGCTTGCCCAAAAAAGAGAAAAAGACAAAGCATTTGGAAAAATGATAAGCCGTGTTCAAACCCAATCGCGCATCTTTAAAAAAGGAGATTAGGGGAGCGTTCTCCTTTAACAAGAAGGCGTTAAAGGAGAAAAAGAGCCTCGGAAAAACCGTGGAAGCTTAAAAATGACTTACTTTACATAACAAGCAAAGCCTTTCAGATAAAATCCTTCTGGGTAGGCGGTGTCCACGGGGTGATCGGCGGCTTGTTGAAAACGTTCAATAAATTGGACACTTCGGTGCGCATCCACGGCGGCATCGGCAATGATTTTTTGAAAAAGCGCGCTGTCCATCAATCCTGAACACGAATACGTCAGTAAGATCCCACCTGGATTTAAAATTTGCATCGCCAGCATGTTGATGTCTTTATAGCCTCGGCATGCACCTTGGAGTTGAGACTTAGATTCTGCAAATTTGGGGGGATCCATGATCACCACATCAAAGCGTTCGCCCTTTTCGCGGTATTCACGCAATAACTTAAAAACGTCCGCTTGAATAAAATGCGCTTTCGAAAGATCAAAGCCATTCATTTGGGTGTTGCTTTTGGCCATATTTTGAGCGAGTTCTGAGACATCAATGTTGTGGACTTCTTTGGCCTCGGCTTTTAAGGCATATAAACCAAAGGCGCCCGTGTAGCTAAAGCAATTCAAGACGCGCTTTTGTGAAAGGTACTTCATGGCTGCGTGTCGGCTGTCGCGTTGATCCAAATAAAACCCCGTTTTATGCCCATGGACAATGTCAACACCCATCTTGATGCCATGTTCTTTGATGATCAAAGAGGCGGGCGGTGTGTCTCCGAAAAGCACACCGGTGCGCTCTTTTAGGCCTTCTTTTTTACGCACACTGACATCAGAACGCTCGTAAATAGAGCAGTTTGGATACAGGGTTTTGAGGGCTTCGAGAAGGTTTTCTTTTTGCGCTTCAGCGCCTGCGCTTAAAAGCTGACACACAAAATAATCTTCATACCTGTCGATGGTGATCCCTGGAAGGCCGTCGGATTCAGAGGCAATGAAACGGTATGCGGTTAAATCATCGCGAAGGGCAAGGTGCTCACGCAAGGCGTGGGCTTGTGTGAGGCGCTTTATAAAAAACGCCACATTGATGTCTTCTTGCTCAAAGGTCCAAACACGAACGCGAATTTGTGAATGAGGAGAAAACGCGCCTCTCGCGAGCCATTTTCCTTGAGTGTCAAATACATCGACGGTTTCTCCTAAAGCAGGCGTGCCTTCAATGCGTGCAATGCCACGGGAAAAGATCCAAGGATGACGTCGGTGTAATGATTTTTCGCGGCCTTTGACTAAATAAACTGAAGGGATCATGGTGTCTTCCAAATAGAAAAGAGGATGAAATCTTGCCTTATGGCCCCGGCTCTTAACGCCGTGTGGCGTTGGCCTGTAAGGCGCGCCATCTGAGGAAGAACCTTGGGCATGGGTTTCACTGATGTGCAGTGTCCCTGTCAGTTCAAACTTTTTAGGCTATACCTATCGCTTTTGAAGCTGCGTGGGGGTTGGTTGCTCTCGCTCAGGCCAATCACATCGTCTTTCTATGCTCAGGGCTTTCACGGGTTTGCCGCAGTCGCGCATCTTCAAGTGGCTTGGGTATATAAGGGCAGATAAACAAAAAGTGCCGTATTTTCGAAGAAGAAGATAAAAAATGCAAACAAGTTTATCCACTGTATGCTTTTTTCAAAAAAATCTCTCTCAAAATGAAAAAGACATGAGGGCATTTTGATGGCGCTTAACGCGTGTTTATTTTTGGCTCTTTTTTAAAAGGGCCTCTTTATTAGACGTTCTTTATCAGAGCTTGAGCGAAATGATCAAGGAGTAATTTGACTCGAAGGGGTTGGAGACGGCGGTGAGGAAAGAGCGCCCATATGCCTTCTTCTACGTCTTGATAGTGGGTGAGCACACGGATGAGGGCGCCTGACGCTAAGGCTTCATGTAAATAATAATCGGGAAGCTGAATGAGGCCTAAACCGCGTTTGGCGGCAATGAGAAGCCCTTGTCCGCTGTTACAGGAAAATCCCCCTTTTACGCGCACGGTTTGCGTTTTTCCTTCTTCTCTAAAACGCCATTCGTCCCGTTGTCCGCGCAAACAATTAAATTGATGAAGCTCAGACAAGCTGTGTGGCGTGCCGTGTCTTGAAAGGTATTGAGGAGCGGCACAGACAATCAATTTTCGCGTGGCAAGGCGGCGACACACCATGGACGAATCGGTGAGATTCCCAAGACGAAGTGCAAAATCACAGCCGGAGTCAACCAAATTTAAAGGGGTGTTTGTTAAATCAAGTTCAACCTGGATCTCGGGATAAAGCGCCATAAAATCAAGAAGCAAAGGGAGCAGGACTTTTTCACCGTAGGTGACTGGGGCGGTAAATCGGATCTGGCCGTTGGGGGTTTCATGGCGCTTTGTGACGGCATTTTCCGCTTCATGAAGGCCATCCGCTAAAAGGCGGCAGTGTTGATAATAAAGGGTGCCTTCTTCTGTGATGGAGACTTTTCGGGTGGTCCTGTGGAATAAACGGGTTCTTAAGCGTTCTTCTAATAGAGAAATCTGGCGGCTGATGTGGGCCGTTGAGGTGCCGAGTCGTTTTGACGCTTGCGTAAAGCTGCTGGTTTCAACCACAGCAAGAAATTCAGAAAGCCCTTGCCAACGCAGCATTATTACTCACCTGTAAAAGTAAATTCCAATAATGGTAGATTATCATTCTGGCAGAAACAAATACAATGTTTATAAGACAAGATTCTCATGAATAAAAAACGGGCAAGCATAAAGGCCATTCCTTTTTTTTATCCATTATGTCGTACACAATGAACAATAATACCGAGTACGGACCATTTTTGCGCACAAAATCGCTGCGCCATGCATCACATTAACAAAGGGCAAGATCATGACTGACCAATTTATAAAATCACGCGCTGCCATCGCTTGGGCCGCAGGGCAACCGTTAAGTGTTGAAGAAATCGATGTCATGCTTCCAAAAGCCGGGGAAGTGCTGGTGCGCATTGTGGCCACAGGCGTTTGTCATACCGATGCCTTTACGCTTTCAGGCGCGGATCCTGAAGGTATTTTTCCTGCGGTCTTAGGCCATGAAGGCGGCGGCATTGTGGCGCAAATTGGGGAAGGTGTGACCTCTGTTAAAGTGGGCGATCATGTGATCCCGCTTTACACGCCAGAGTGCGGAGAGTGTAAATTTTGTTTATCAGGCAAAACCAATTTATGCCAAAAAATCAGAGAAACCCAAGGCAAAGGCTTAATGCCTGATGGCACCACGCGTTTTTATAAAGACGGTCAACCGCTGTTTCATTATATGGGCTGCTCGACTTTTTCTGAATACACTGTGTTGCCTGAAATTTCCTTGGCAAAAGTGAATAAAGAAGCGCCACTTGAAGAAATTTGCCTGTTGGGTTGCGGCGTCACAACGGGAATGGGCGCAGTCCTCAACACCGCCAAAGTGAAAAAAGGCGACACCGTGGCCATTTTTGGTTTAGGGGGCATTGGTCTTTCTGCCATTATTGGTGCGACCATGGCAGGTGCCAGCCGCATCATTGGTGTTGATATCAACGAAAGCAAATATGAACTTGCCAAAAAATTAGGGGCGACCGATTGCATCAATCCAACCCAATTTGACAAGCCCATACAAGATGTGATTGTTGAGATGACCGACGGCGGTGTGGATTTTTCTTTTGAATGCATTGGCAATGTTAATGTGATGCGCTCTGCACTTGAATGCTGCCATAAAGGCTGGGGCGAGTCGGTGATCATCGGTGTGGCAGGGGCTGGGCAAGAAATTTCAACCCGTCCTTTTCAATTGGTGACAGGGCGTGTTTGGCGTGGCTCTGCGTTTGGTGGTGTAAAAGGGCGCTCAGAATTGCCTCAAATCGTTGAGCGTTATATGGCAGGCGAATTTAATTTGGATGATTTCATCACGCATACCATGGGCTTAGAAGACATCAATGAAGCCTTTGAACTGATGCATTCAGGAAAAAGCATCCGTACTGTGATCCATTTCGACAAATAAGAAAACGCTTCGCGTGAGAGGGGCTTTTATACCCAAAACATTTGAAGTTGCAGCGAGGCGGCAAGAACGAAAAGCCATTGAGCATAGATGGACTCTTTGATTGCTGGGCGCGGCTAAAACCTGTACACACGCACTTTCAAAGGCGACGGGTATAAGACACTTCAAAGGCGATGGGTATAGGGTATATACATTCGAAAATGCAAGCCCCTCAACCCGGATCGCAGCACCTTAAAAGACGAAAAGATAAAGCCCCGTGCCTTCATTCCTTAAGAGGGCGCGGAACATTGATAAAGTACGAAATACGGTCTGTTGGAGTTTTCTTGTGTCTTTAAAAAATATCAGCCATCACCGCAGTTTTGGCGGTTGGCATAAACAATACACCCATTCATCCAGTGCGTTGAGCTGTGAAATGCGCTTTGCCGTTTATTTACCCCCTGGGGCTTGCGACTCCAATAAAGTGCCGGTTCTGTATTGGCTTTCAGGGTTAACCTGCACCGATGAAAATTTCATGCAAAAAGCGGGCGCTTTTGCCTTGGCTGCCGAGCTTGGTATGGCCATTGTGGCACCCGACACCAGCCCACGCGGGGACCTGGTTCCGGATGCCCCCGATGCTGCGTTTGATTTAGGGTTAGGGGCGGGATTTTATCTCAATGCAACCCAAGCTCCGTGGCGTGAACATTATCAAATGTATGAATATGTTGTGAATGAATTGCCCGCTTTGATAGAAGCGCATTTTCCTGTGACGGATGTCAAATCGATTTCAGGCCACAGCATGGGCGGACACGGCGCCCTGACCATAGCCTTAAAAAATACCCAAGCCTATCGCAGTGTTTCTGCGTTCAGCCCCATCGTCAATCCAATGGCTGTGCCTTGGGGACAAAAAGCCTTTACCCATTATTTAGGTGAAGACACTGCGTTATGGGCACAATACGATGCTTGCTCTTTGATTAAAAAGGCCTCGCACCTTCCCATCTTGATAGACCAAGGCGACGCGGACTCTTTTTTACAAGAGCAGTTGAAACCGGCGCGTTTACAAGAAGCGGCCAAGGAAGTGGGGTACCCTTTGACCCTGAGAATGCAAGAAGGGTATGATCACAGTTATTTCTTTATCTCCAGTTTTATCGATGATCATCTTCGATTTCATGCCGAACATTTAAATAAATAAAATATTGCTACCCATCATTTTAAGGTGCATGTCGGGTAACAAATCCAATAGAGTTCCCCAGTTTGATTTATGCCGCACTGGTTAGTTTTTACTCTAAAAATTGACGAGTTTTAGTGTGTTATCTTTGAGGGAGGGAACCCTATTTTGTAGTGCTCTAATGATTAATTTGCATGATTAATTGGGA
>CAMRBZ010000086.1 GCA_947040595.1 uncultured Enterovibrio sp.
TTTAATTTTGTGAGTGATATTTGAATGGACATGAAGACGCGAGATTTATTTCGAAAAACCCCATTAAGTTATTTGTTTGTTAGTTTATTCACAGGTTTGAGCAGTGGGTTCTTCTATCCTTTGCTTGGGATTTTTGTGGTGGATGGGCTGCATGCTTCGCCTTTTGAAATGGGGGTTTTTCTTGCTTTGTCTATTTTAAGTGCTGTGTTTATTTCACACCAGATTGCTCAATTTTCAGATAAAAATGGAGACAGGCGTAAAATCATTTTATTCTCCCAAGCGGCTTTTATTGTGGTGATGATATTATTTACTGTCGTTAGACGTTATTATTTGGCACTTTTTATTATGCTGAGTATTTCTAGCTTTACTGCGTCGGCGATGCCTCAAACCTATACTTTAGCGCGTGAATTTTCGGACAAAAATTTAGGAAAAAATGCGACTCTTTTTGTTTCTCTTATGCGGGCGATGATGTCTCTATCTTGGGTTATTGGACCGCCTCTTGCGTTTATTCTTTATGGAAAGTATGGCTTTAATGGGGCTTTTATCTTTGCCGCATCCGCCATGTTGTTCTCTTCGTTTATTGTATGGACAATGTTCCCCACTCGCAAAGTCATTCAAAGTGATCTGAATGAGCATCGGCGTTTTACGGGCTTATCTTGGCGAAAAAGAGAAGGGATTTCTTTGTATCTTTGCGCTTTGTTGATGCTCTTTTGGGCCAACAGCATGTATGTCATGTCGATGCCCCTGTATGTCACGAAAGAATTGAACTTATCGGGAGAGATTGCAGGCCAATTGATGGGGTTAGCGGCTTTCATTGAAATACCGATTATGGTTTTGGCTGGGATTTGGGCTCTAAAAGTGCCCCCTCAAAAATTGATGATACTCGGTGCCGCTTCTGCGTGTCTTTTTTATCTTTGTCTTTTTTATGCTCAATCTTTGTGGCAAATATATTCATTGCAATTATTGAATGGCCTCGCTGTTGGGATCACCGCCAGTTTGGGTATTGTGATTATTCAAAATATGATGTCTCAACAGATGGGCCTCGCGACCACTTTATTTAATAATTGTTTGATGATTGCAAGTTTAATGTCGAGAATCAGTGTGGGAATTATTGCAGAATATAAAGATTATCACACTGTAATATTGGGAATGATAGGGGGAGGGTCTTGTGCTTTTATTCTCTTATTTGTATCTGGAAAAAAGAAATCCATTTTGCCTTCGAATGAATTTCTTTTTGGGGAAGAAAAATAAAAAAACCTCTTAAAAAGCGCTCTTTTTATCGCATTCTATTAACATGCTGTGCGATGGCTTCCAATAAAGGGTATTTATTTGCAAGTAAGGGGGGGTAGAAATAGCCCCATTCATTTTCACAAGAAAGAGGCTCTGGTTTTGTAAAATCAGCGTTTTTTGTTCCAGCGAAAAAGACATGGCACTCTGTTCCTACTGCGGTAGTTAATCGATGAACCGCCGTTCCCGCTGTAATGACGAGATCTAAATTGCTAATGACAGCGGCGGTATTTTCAAAATCATCGCGTAAGTTTAATGTTTCGAGTTGGATTAAAGGGCGTCCTGCCCCTTGTTCGATTTTCTTTATCTCTTTTTTGCAATCATCATATTGAAGGTTAATAAAGACAGCACCGGGGCATTGCTTCATTAAATGAGCCACCTCATCCGGCATAAGATAATGAATATTTCGCGATGCGCCAGCGAGCCCACTTCGCCAGCATATGCCAATTAATAAAGTGTCTGAATTGTTGCCGCGGTATGTTTCTAATTTTTTATGCCACTGCGCTTTGAGTGTTTTAGGAAGTTGGAGATAGGGGGATTTATAAATATGACGGGCAAATTGGGTATAACAGATCCCAGCAAGACTGCCACCGGCAATCCAACTTGTGATCTCGTTCATGACCGTTTCTGGAAGATCTATATTTTCGTTTTCAATGCGGGTAATAGGCACCATGATGGCACGAGGGTAAGCGTAAGAAAGAATATTTTCGAGTCGAGGATCGCAAGCCACATAGACTTTTTTTGCATTTTCTAACACTAAATTTAGATTATGAAAATACAGAATTTCATCTCCCACCCCTTGTTCTGGCATCACCAGCACGCAGTCTTCTTTTGGACGTTCCAGGCTCCAAATAGGCAATTCACCTTGGTATTTTAAGCGTCGACCGCAGGCAAGCCCTAATTCATTCGCACGGTAAAAATTTTCCCATTCATTTAATGCGCGATAAATAAAGCTGAGGTTAAATCCTACTTCAATGTCTTCAGGGAACTCAGAGAGATAATCTTCCAGTAAATCTTTTGCTTGCATGGCTTCCCCTTTGTAAGAGAGCACCTCTGCAAGGTATGTTGAAAAGCGTCTTTTTTTTACTTCATCCGCAGCTTTAGAGGCGCGTTCTATGTTTTTTTGGCATTGAGAAATGGATCTTGAGGTGAAATTATGTCGGGTACGTAAAAGATTAAAACTGCTTGTGGCCAATCGAGAGAGTAAGTCTGCATCTTTTGGAAATGTTTTTATATATTTCTTGGCGCGTTTTTGTGCTTCGAGCCAGTTTTTTTCTTTTTCATAACTTTGTACGATTAATCTGCAAAAAATAGGATCCTTTAAGAAGAGTGAACGTCCTTTTTTAGCGTATTCACGGCCTGTTTTATGTTCTTTCATTTTAATGTTGCAGTGGCTGAGTAGCACGAGCAGATCTTTTGTTGGATTATCAGGATCAAATGCACGCAGAAGCGTCTGTCTTGCTAAAGCAAATTCTTCTTTTGAAAGTTGTATTTTTGCTAATCCCAAGAGGGCTTCTTTGTGTTCGCCTGCAATATTTAACACGGTTTGGAAAAGGAGAGTGGCTTCTTCTGTGTGGCCTGTTGAAAACATCTGCAATGCAAGATCAAGCGTTTGCGTTATTTCTTGATTCAGGGTGTTTTCTTTTTGTGTTTTGATTTGTTGGTTTTTTTTTGCACTGCGGCGACTTTCTGCATGCAGTCCCATTTTGGCGGTGAGTTTTTGCCGTAAAGAAAGAAGTTCTTGATGGGTAGGAATACTTTTTAAAAGTTGTTCGACCAAAGAAAAAGCCTCCTTATTGCGCCCTTTATCGGCTAAAAGGTGTGCTTTATCGAACAAGATGGACATGTTATTTGGGTCTTGTTTCAGCGCTTCATCGAGTTTATTGATTGCGCTGTCCCACAATCCTTCTTCTGCATCAAGAACGGCCAGCACTTGTAAGATAGGGAGCGTGTCTGGTGAGTGTTGCAGAAGAGTCTCAAAAACATTTCGAGCTTCTTTTATTTCTTTGTTTTGATAAAGACGAACCCCCTTTTCGAAAGCGTCATCCAGTGTCATTGTGTTTTTTTTAGGTAATAAAGGAAGGGTCATCGCGAATCCATGCTCTTTTTTTAAGTCTCTTATGAATGATCAGATCTTATACCTGTCGCCTTTGAACCTGTGTGGGTGTTGGCGAGGCTCATTCAGCCCAATCACATAGTTCATCGATGTTCAGGGGCTTCACTTACTTGCCGCAGGCGTGCAACTTTAAGTGTCTTGGGTATATAAATATGTGTTTTATGATTTTATGCGTTCATTTCTTAATTAAAATCATACCTTCAATTTTTCAATCTCATGTGGCGTTCCTCATTTTTAATGCTTTTTCGTGATCAATTCATCGTTTTATTTTTTGAAGGAATTCTCTTTTAGGGTCCAAAGATAAAAAAGGAGGGGGATTGCCGTTTTTTTAAATCTTACCTTGAGAGTGTTTGCCGTTTTTCCGCCTTATTTAACCTAACCATTTGTAATTAAATGATATTGATTTTTGGCATGTCCTTTGCATTTAGTGGAGCGTGGGATTCAGCGAGTGCTGATATTTTCCTTAAACATGAATTGAAAGCGACTCCCGTTTTATGACTACCAGTGTTTGTCGCGGGTAAGCTGTTTCGCAAATACAGCGAAAGACATGAGGAGAGCAAAATGGCTCTAACAGTCAACACAAATGTGTCTGCGATGACCGCGCAGCGATACCTAAATAAATCGACAGACGCCTTAGGGATTGCCATGGAACGTTTGTCATCAGGTAGCCGAATCAACAGTGCGAAAGATGACGCCGCAGGCATGCAGATTTCTAATCGTCTGATTGCACAAGAGCGTGGATTGGATGTTGCCATGCGAAATGCCAACGACGGTGTTTCTATTGCTCAAACCGCTGAAGGGGCGATGCAAGAATCGACCAGTATCTTACAGCGTATGCGAGATCTTTCGTTGCAATCGGCAAACGGTGCAAATGGAACGCAAGAGCGAATAGCCATTCAAAATGAAGTCGCTGCATTAAAAGATGAATTAAATCGTATCGCCGAAACAACCACGTTTGGTGGACGTCGTTTATTAAATGGATCTTTTGGTGAAGCGGCTTTTCAGATTGGGGCAGATGCGGGTGAAGCGGTTATCATGGGCCTGACGAGTATTCGTGCCGATGATTTTCGGATGGGAGGAAGTGAATTTATTGGCACTTCCGGCAAATCTTCCGGTTGGGGGGTGAACCCCAGCGCCTCGACATTGAATATTGTTTTCATGACCCAAGAAGACAAAACCGTCACCTTGAGCATTGGTGGTAAAGATTCGGATGATATCGAAGAAGTGGCCACATACATTAATGGTCAATCAGACGAAATGGTTTCGGCATCGGTGGACGGCAGCGGTAAACTTCAAATTTTCATTTCAGAAAACCACCTAAAAGGCAGTGTGGCTTTTTCGGGTGGACTGGCTTTGTCTTTGGGCTTAACGTCAGGGGTTGGGACGACCACCACAGCGCAAGATATTGATGTGAGCACGGTAGGTGGCGCGCAAATGGCCATCGGGATCATTGACTCATCCATGCAGTATATTGACGCCCAACGTGCTGATTTAGGGTCAATGCAAAATCGATTAATGCATACGGTCAGTAACTTGGCAAATGTGCAAGAAAATGTCGCCACGGCCAATAGCCGCATTCGCGACACTGACTTTGCAAAAGAAACGACCAAAATGACAAAAGAACAAATATTGCAGCAAGCGGGGACATCGATTCTTGCACAAGCTCAACAATTGCCACAAGCGGCACTCAAACTGCTTCAATAGAATAAAAACACACTGTGAATCAAATAGAAACGGCAAATGATTGCCGTTTTTTTGTGTTTTTTAGGAAATAGAAAAATAGATCTCAAGTTTTCTTCTTTGCAGACGAAATAGTTGTATCACCCAAATGTTGCGTTTATCTCAAAATAAAGGTCTCGAGATAAAAAGGAAAAAAGAGTTAAAGGTTTTCCACAGCGCGCCGTTACAAAATGTGTGAGAGATTAAAACAGGTTTTCCCTAGGATGGCTGGGCGGAAGCCGGACTTTGTAGCAAAGGAGAATACAAATGGCTATTACAGTTAATACAAATGTGCCAGCAATGACCGCTCAGCGATATTTGAATATTTCAACTGAAAAACTGGATACCGCGATGGAACGTCTTGCTTCGGGTTTGCGCATTAACAGTGCAAAAGACGATGCTGCAGGTATGCAGATTTCGAATCGATTGATGGCACAAAGCGATGGTTTGACCGTGGCGGTTCGTAACGCGAACGACGGCATTTCAATGTCACAAACGGCTGAAGGGGCAATGGAAGAGTCCAGCAGTATCTTGCAACGTATGCGGGATCTGTCTTTACAATCCGCGAATGGTTCAAATGGTACAGAAGAACGTAGCGCTATCCAACAAGAAGTGATTGCATTAAAAGATGAACTGAACCGTATTGCTGAAACCACCTCTTTCGGTGGCGCCAGACTCCTAAACGGAACCTACGGAACCCGAGCTTTCCAAATAGGTGCTGATGCGGGTGAAGCGATTTTTATGGAATTCAACAACGTCCGTGCCGATGAAGTTAAAATGGGGGGGGCAACCTACAAATCAACGGTTGCCGCCTCTGTGGATATGACGACCTGGACTGCAGAAGCCGATAAGTCTTTATCCATGACCATTACTGCATCGGACGGCACAACATCAACACTTTTGGTGACCTCTAAAGGTGGAGATGACATCGAAGAAGTGGCGACTTACATTAACGGTCAAGCTGACGGAAAAATTTCAGCGTCTGTAACGGAAAGTGGTGAATTACAATTTGTTGCAGCCTCTGGAGCCAGTGTGACTTTCACCGGTTCTTTGGCCACCTCTTTAGGCATTGCAGGGGCGGCAAAAGTAGAACAAACCGTACAAGATGTCGATGTAAGTACGGTCGGAGGATCACAACGTGCCGTCGGTTTGCTTGATAATGCGATGCAGTATATAGACTCACATCGTGCAGAATTGGGTGCAAGTCAAAACCGTTTAAGTTATGCGATTGCTAACTTAGATAACATCAACGAAAACGTGACAGCCTCTGCGGGTCGTATACGGGATGTTGATTTCGCGAAAGAGACAACGGATTTGACTAAATATCAAATTATGCAACAAGCGGGAGTCTCTATACTTGCACAAGCGAAACAAGCGCCATCTGTTGCACTAAGCCTGTTAGGGTAGTAGATAAATAAATATTGAATAAATGGTGAGGTGATCCCTCACCATCAAAGTTAGCAGGAGGTGTACAGCGATGGACGTATCATCTATTTCAACGTCATCCCTGTCTCATGTGAGTTCACAGGTAGGCACAAAAATTGCTAATAAATCTGTGGGGGGAAGTCACCCTGAAATCACAAACCAACAGCGGTTAGAGCATGTTGAAAAGACGTCTCAAGCTCGAGCTCAAGAGAATAAAAACCTCAATGAAACTCGGCACAGTCAAAAGCAACAACTCGAAACCTTGGTTGATCGACTGGATGCATTTGTATCAACCTTTAATAAAGGTTTATCTTTCCGGATTGATGAAGAGTCAGGTAAAAATATTGTCACTATTTTTGAAGTCAGCAGTGGGGATGTTATTCGACAAATTCCAGAAAAAGAAATGTTGGATCTTGCGCAACAATTGTCTCTGAATTCCGGAGGACTGGTTGCAGAAAAAGTTTAAATGGGGTGTATAAAATGGCTTTAAATGCGACAGGACCAGGCAGTGGAATGAACATTCATTCTATGGTCAACAACATTGTTGAAGCTGAACGCGCTCCAAAACAAGAGCGCATCGTAAGAAGTATGAATGATGTTGAAACGAACATCAGCGCTTACGGAAAACTAAAAACCTCGCTAGACGCAATGAAAGATTTAATGACTGACTTTCGTCGAAATGATACTTTTGCAGCGCGCAGAACGGTTTCAGATAACACTGAAGCTGTTTCTGCTTTTGCTGATTCGAACGCCGTCACTGGGGTTTATTCAATTGATGTACAGAAGTTAGCCCAATCCCATAAACTGGTCTCTAAAGGCCTTGATCCAAAAACAGATTTTGGTACAGGGCAGATAACATTGAGTCTGGGCGCGCGCAGTACCGTCATTGACATTACAGAAGACAATAACCAATTGTTGGATATTATATATTCTGTGAATCGTCACCCATCCAATCCCGGAGTTAAAGCCTCTATCATCAATGATGATAATGGATCGCGTTTGATCTTTGGGGGAGATAAAACGGGGGTGGATAATCAAATAAAAATCGAGATTAATGCGCCGGTAGGCAGCCCACTTCAGGCCTTTTCCTATCAAGCGGACTCACCATTAAATGAGATGACGGACATTCAAAAAGCCGCTGATGCCCGTATTTTAATTGATGGCTTGGCGTCTGTTTCCAGCTCGACCAACACCTTCAATGATGCCATTCGTGGTTTGGACATGAACATTGGACAATTAACAACGCCTGATACACCCGTTAAAATCAGCGTGACAGAAGACCACGCTACCGTAAAGAGCTCTCTTGAAACGTTTGTCGAAGCTTACAACCAGTTTTATCAGGTCACAAAATCGTTAACCAGTTATGATCCCGAAACACATGAAGCGGGTGCCTTGGTCGGAGACAGTGTGATCCGCGCTTCGGTTAATAAGTTGCGAACATTATTTACAAGCCCGATAGAAGGAGCCCCTGATTCTTTAAAAACCTTAAGTGAATTAGGGATCTCAACCACTCAAGAAGGGCCTTTGGAAATCAACCATGCCATTTTAGACAATCAATTGGCCGTTAATTATGCGTCTCTTGAAGGTTTTTTTGGTGGTAATGATGGATTTGCTCTCAGAGTTGAAGATGCAATAAAAGGATTTACAGGTTTTGGTGGCACAATTCGTAACAGAGAAACGACGCTATCAGATCAACGAATGCGTCTTCATGATGAACAAGAAAAATTGGATTTTCGCATGGCGGAGTTAGAAAAAAGAAGCTTACGGCAATTTACTGCGATGGATTCTTCTATGGCAGAAATGCAGTCTCAGCTTTCTGCCATGATGAGCATCCTTCCTGCAGGATAAAAATCGCAATGTCCATTTTATCTCATTTAGAACAACTCGACATGAAACTGATGGTATTGCTTTCTGATGAGATGAACAGTCTTAATGTGGATGAGATGGAGCGATTAATATATGAAAGAAGGCAATGTTTAATCGAAATTAAAATGAGCTCCGAAGTATTAAATAAAGAGCTCTGGAACATTGCTTTAAATCGAAGTCAGGATATTTACAGTCAAATAAAAAAACATCGTGATAACGCAGCAATTGAAGCGGGTCGCTTTTTGAAAGGACGTCGATCAATCAATATTTATAAAAAATTTGAGTAGCTGAGGAATAATATGAGAGGCTCACTTCAAGCCTATAAAAAAGTTTCAGTGGACAGTCAATTAACGGCGGCATCACCTCATAAAGTGATTCAAATGTTAATGGAAGGGGCCATTGAACGTTTAATCCAGGGAAAAACCGCCATGCTTAAGAAGGATATCGCCCTGAAAGGGGAGCGCTTAGGCAAGGCACTTGACATTATTATTAGCTTAAGATCGTGTCTTTCTATGGCTGACGGAGGCGACATTGCCAACAATTTAGATTCACTTTATGATTATATGATCAGACAAATATCTCATGCTAATTCAGATAATTTAGAGAGTCCTCTTGATGATGTTATTCACATTTTGCGTGAAATTAAATCAGCTTGGGACCAAATACCTCCTCAATATCACAATATGGCTCACCCAAAGATTTAAAATCCTTCCAAATTCACTACAATCAAAAAAGTATTGGTACTGATGTCACGCCTTGAGCGTGTCTTCGGTTGCCTTATTTCAAGCAATAATTACAATGGATATGTTATTGTTTTGTTGGTGTTACTTTTTTCGCAGCAATAAAAAATGGTTATGGGTAAATATATCTCACACATGCAAGCTTTAACGAAGATCCTGGTAATTGAGGATGACGAGAAATTTCGTCGCGATTTAGGTGTCATCTTAGAATTTATAGGTGAGCAATGCCTACTTTGTTCTGCCGCAGAACTGACAGAAATGCATTGGAAGCATGCAGAAGAAGTCTGTTTTTTGGGGCATGTTCACTCGCCTCAACATTTATCAAAAATAATCAAAACGCTTTCTCATAATAAAGCGATTCCCATCATTGCATTGTCTGAATACAAAGCCGCTTTGTCTGTTTTACCCAATTTCGTGGGTGAACTTGAATTGCCGTTAAATTATTCACAATTGGCTGAGGCACTTCGCCATTGTCAAGAATTCTCGGGTAAAAATTCCTCGATTGTTCCGCAATTAAGTGGAAAAAACACATTATTTCGCAGCATGGTGGGACGCAGTCAAGGGATCACTGACGTTCGCCATCTTATTAGTCAGGTTGCAAATACCGATGCGAATGTTCTTATTTTAGGAGAATCAGGGACGGGAAAAGAAGTGGTTGCACGTAATATTCATTACCACTCTCAAAGAGGAAAAGGCCCTTTTGTACCCGTTAATTGTGGTGCGATTCCCCCTGAATTATTAGAAAGTGAGCTCTTTGGTCATGAAAAAGGTGCCTTCACGGGAGCCATCTCTTCACGCAAAGGGCGTTTTGAACTTGCAGAAGCTGGGACCTTATTTCTGGATGAAATAGGGGATATGCCAGCATCGATGCAAGTGAAATTATTGCGTGTTTTACAAGAGCGTTGCTTTGAACGTGTGGGTGGAAATAAAACCATCAATGTCAATGTGCGTGTGGTTGCGGCGACCCATCGCAATTTAGATCGTATGATTGACCAAGGTTCATTTCGTGAAGACCTCTTTTATCGGTTGAATGTTTTTCCTATTGAAATGCCCGCTTTGCGAGAGCGGATAGAAGATATTCCTTTGCTTATTCAAGAGCTGATGGTTCGTCTCGAAGTGGAAGGCGGGAATCAAGTTCATTTTACGCCGAGGGCTATCGCCTCTCTTATGGATCACGACTGGGCCGGAAATGTGCGAGAGCTCGCCAATTTAATTGAGCGATTACTCATTTTATATCCAGGGCAAACCGTGGATGTGAATCGTTTACCTAAACAATACCGTTACAGTGAACTTCCTGAATTTCAACCAGAAACAAATCCGACACTTGAAGACACTGAAAAAAATGAACGCGATGCGCTTCATGCCCTTTTTTCGACGGACAGCGCAGCAGAAGATGATTCTTCTTCTACTGCAGGAGAATTACCCGCAGAAGGGCTGGATTTAAAAGCGATGTTGGCCGATTTAGAAATTGATATGATACGCCAAGCTTTAGAAGCTCAAATGGGCGTTGTTGCCCGTGCTGCAGGCATGCTTGGGATGCGACGAACCACCTTGGTTGAAAAAATGCGCAAGTATGGTTTAAGCAAAGAAGTTTAATGATTCTCGTGTTTTTTTATAAGAGGCGGCGTTATGTTTTTGACGCTGCTTTTTTATTTCTTATTTAAAATCGCAACTTATTGATATTGATGTAATATTTAATTAGCGTGCTCTCTGCGTTGTAGGAGTAGCAAAGGGGTTAATGAATGTATTTTAGCGTCACAGAAGAGTAAAAATAATCAATCATGGATGATAACGACGCAGCAACAAGTTCGACAGATCCTCTCCTTCATCGATATAAACAGGTCATTGATGTGATGCCTGCGGGCGTCATTTTGCTTGATTCATTTGGTCGTGTCGCACAGGCAAATCCAGAGGCCTATCGTTTGTTAGGAGAACCTTTGGAAGGGAACCGCTGGGTGGATGTGATCCATCGGGCCTTTTTTCCCAGAAAGGATGATGGGCATGAGGTTTCTCTTAAAGATGGACGTCGCGTCAAATTAGCGATTTCTGCGTCTCCTTCTGGGCAGATTATTTTGATAACCGACATGACAGAAACACGTTTGCTTCAATCGAGAGTCAGTGATCTTCAGCGTTTGTCTTCTCTGGGTAAAATGGTGGCTTCTTTAGCGCATCAAGTCAGGACCCCTTTATCGAGTGCCTTGCTTTATGCTGCAAATTTAGGGGCTGCGAATTTAAATGAACCGACCCGAAAGCGTTTTCAGATTAAGCTAGTAGACAGGCTTTATGATCTTGAAAAAAAAGTAAATGATATGCTTTTATTCGCGAAAGGTGGGGACAATAAAGTGGTGGATTATTTCACTGTTGAACATTTGTTCAATGACGTGGAGGCCATGGTTGAAGCGTTAGTGAACAGTCAAAATGTCGATTTTGAAATTATCAGTGATGATGAGTCTTTGACCTTGCTTGGAAATGTGAATGCTTTGGCCAGTGCGATATCCAATTTAGTCGTGAATGCGATTCAAGTTTCAGGAGCGGGGTGTAAGGTCATTTTGGCGGCCAAAAAACATCAAAATGAGCTTCTTTTATCGGTTTCAGATAACGGCCCTGGCATTCCCAAAGACTTGCAACGAAAAATACTTGAGCCTTTTTTTACGACACGAAAACAAGGAAGTGGGCTTGGACTTGCTGTTGTCCAGATGGTGTGCCTTGCGCATAAAGGACGGTTAATTCTTGAATCTCAACCAAATAACGGTGCGTGCTTTTCTCTTTATTTACCATTGGAGAACAAAGGTTTAGCTAGTCAGGACTCACTATCAGGAGAGATCTCATGAGTCAAATCAGAGTGCTTATTGTTGAAGATGACGAAGGGTTGCGTGAAGCCTTAGTGGACACTCTTTCACTTGCAAGTTATGACTGGATTGAAGCGGACAGTGCTGAGCAGGCTTTGTTGATATTGAAAAGTGACACGGTTGATATTGTGGTTTCTGATGTACAAATGGCGGGCATGGACGGTTTAATGCTGCTTCGCAATATAAAATTGCATTACCCCAAATTACCGGTGCTTTTGATGACGGCTTACGCCAATATTCAAGATGCGGTGGGGGCAATGAAAGAAGGTGCAATGGATTATATGGCCAAGCCTTTTGCTCCTGAAGTTTTATTGAATATGATCAGTCGTTATGCCCCTGTTAAAGTTGAAAAATCAGATTTAATTATTGCGGATCCAAAGAGTTTTGCGTTGATATCATTGGCAGATAAAGTCGCAAAAACCGACGCGAATGTCATGATTTTAGGCCCAAGTGGTTCAGGTAAAGAGGTGATGGCCCGTTATCTTCATCGACAATCAAGCCGCGATAAAGGTCCTTTTGTTGCGATAAATTGTGCAGCGATCCCTGAGAATATGCTTGAAGCCACGCTTTTTGGATATGAAAAAGGGGCTTTTACAGGGGCGGTACAAGCTTGCCCAGGTAAATTTGAACAAGCACAAAATGGCACGATATTGCTGGATGAAATCAGTGAAATGGACTTGTCTTTGCAAGCTAAATTGTTGCGGGTGCTTCAAGAGCGTGAAGTGGAGCGACTCGGCGCCCGTAAGAGCATTGAACTGAATGTGCGCGTTCTTGCAACCAGCAACAGAGACTTACGTCAATATGTTGATGAAGGGCATTTTAGAGAAGATTTATACTATCGACTGAATGTCTTCCCTCTAACCTGGCTGCCCTTGAATGAACGACCTGCAGACATCCTTCCTTTAGCCAATCATTTGCTCTCTTGTCACTGCTCAAAATTGGGTTTACCCCTGCCAAAATTAAGCCCATGTGCCATTAAAAAAATGGAAGCTTATCTTTGGCCTGGCAATGTTCGTGAGCTTGATAATGTGATGCAGCGCGCGTTGATCATCTGTCAAAATGAATGCATTCATGCACAAGAGATTTTATTGGAAGGGCTTGATTGGAATAATGCTGATGCCCTTCAAACCTTGGTGGCGAGCAATGGCATTTGCGCGCCAAAAACGCCCCGAGAGAGCGTCACTGAGAAGCCTTGTTCGACCTCTACTGAGTCTTTGGGGGGGGAGCTTCGTGAACAAGAATTCAGCATTATTTTGGAGATGCTGCGTGAGTGCGAAGGGCGCAGAAAAGAAGTGGCAGAGCGCTTAGGGATCAGCCCGCGTACATTAAGGTATAAGCTTGCCAAAATGCGTGAAGCGGGGATCAATATTTCACAGTGATTTTTTCTTATTTTAGCTTGCGGTTTATTGGCGTGATTATTG
>CAMRBZ010000087.1 GCA_947040595.1 uncultured Enterovibrio sp.
ATGT
Organism: uncultured Enterovibrio sp.; assembly: GCA_947040595.1. Classification (GTDB taxonomy): domain Bacteria; phylum Pseudomonadota; class Gammaproteobacteria; order Enterobacterales; family Vibrionaceae; genus Enterovibrio. Next base: position 5 of record CAMRBZ010000087.1, read on the forward strand.
GATTGGCCTGAGCGAGAGCAGGCAACACCCACGCAGTTTCAAAGGCGACGGGTATAATCGAATACAAAAAAACCCAAGAGCTAAAATACGCCTGCAATTGGGGTCATCAATTCAAGATGAAAACGAATCCTCAATAATTCTCTGTGAGGCAATATCTATTTTCACGACAGAATCTGAAATTAATGCGCATTCATGTGAATTTTTTTAACGAGAAAGAAATTGCTCAACATTGTACGTCGTAGAGGATAAACGCTGACAGTGCCTATCACTCTTATAAGGGATCACCTGAGCGGCCCCATCTGGACGATAAATAATGTCATAAAACTGTGGCAAATTAAAATTGACCGTTTGATGACCAAAACTCGTTTTCTCTTGAGAGGAGGTATAGTGCTGATTCAGTCCTTGGACAATTTCATCTTTTTCGCCATTGCATTGACGATAAACAGCCACGCTGTTACTTTCATCCAATACATATAAATTGAATCCAAATACATTTTGCTCAAAGAAGAATTGAACAAGCCCTTCACTCGCAAAAGCATCCACAACTTCTGGAGGATGAACTTCCCCTTCTTTATTCAGTACGACCAAAGGAGATCCATTAATTTTATTGATGGAAATCGAACTATAAAAATCGACTGAATTTTCAAGTTTTTGAACGGACACCCCCCGACGTTCAAAGAAAAGTCCAAAGGTTTTTTCTGCAATACGAATGGCTTTAAAACGACGATTCTTTTCTTTGTCAACCGGCTGCAAACGCATATCAATACACTCAGAAAGCAACTGATAAACATAATTTCGAATAAGACCGCTCATTTTATTGGAATAACAAAATACATCCACTGTTTCTGGAGGCAATGCATCTTGATGCATTTTACCCAGAAGCGTTTTCAAGAGATCTAAAATTGCATTCTCCCCTTTAAAATTAAGGGTTCGAACTTCATTCCAACTGTTTCTATAAATTAGATCGACACTTCCCAATAAACATTTTTGCTCTGAGCCATACGAAAAAATATCCGTATTTTTAAAGTCAAAACGTTCAGTGAGATGTTTAAGTCCTTTTGTGGGGTCTTGTTCAAGATTAATAAAAAGAGCCAATTTATTGATTTCACAAGGACGCGAAAGGGCTTGCAAAGAAGATTGAGGGCGTCGTACGGAAAAAGTATTTCGAATATCACCAACCAATTGATAGAGTTTTTCTAGATCAAGATCCGTTTCACTAGCAAAAGAATGAAGAGATGTTGACTCTGTCAGCATGCCATTGAAATAAGCCCAAGCCACTAATTTCGACATGTATCGATTATGCTCCAATGGCGCACAACCCAAGATCTCGACAGGATTTAACGATTGCTTATAAAGATACCATCCTGAAGGGGTGCTTCGACCCTCTGGCACTTGAATAAATGACAAATCTGATTCGTGTAAATCAGGCAAAAATTGAGAATTCAACAAGGTCACTTTACCTGGCAAAACTTCAAATGCCGCATACAACTTACGCGCTAATATACTGATATCTTCTGGACTAATCGCTGAAGTTATGTCATTTCGACGAGCAAAGCGTATCAAATTTCGATAACTGAGCATCAAGGCATCTAATAATTCATTGTGCGCCTCTTTAACCTCTTTGACTTTCCAAGTTCTTCGATTATCTAAACGCACCAAGGCTTCATTTGACCAACCCCAATCTTGAGTCAGCTTTGTCAAAACCTTCCTACGCCAAGGAACAGAACCCGGTCCAGGAGAGCGCGTTAGTTTTTCATGTGTTTTAAGATAAAAGCAGCGACGCACTAAATCTAAGCGACGATGGTCATTGATTCGCTCAAGATAACCCGTTACTTTTTCAAGCATGAGATAATAGGCATCCGACAGATATACATCCAATACATCAGAATGAAAACACCGTTTGAGTTCAAGACTTAAAAGCTCTGTTTCAGGGTACTCCCATGAATAGACTTCAAGAAGAATACCTTTGAGCACCGATTTATAAGGAGAATCAATACTCTTATAAAGCTGCCATAAACTTGAGCCAAAATATTCTTCCGCAGGGATAGAAGGAACACCACCAAAATCAACCCAATCATCTCGGCAAATAGCACCACAAGCAATCATTTCATCAACGTAGCTTTCATAAGAGGCTTCCATTTCAGGAGGAACCAAATACCAAAGTAACTGCTGACCTGCAAGATGAAGAGCGGAACGATAAAACTCATCCAACAATAAAAAATGCTGGCTGCTTCCACAGTTATCCGAGGTCATTTCTTGAGCCAGATACTGACGAAAGCGCAAATCACACATCACAAAGAAATTGACTTCAATCCCTTGATCCATTGCCCATTCAGAAATTCGAGAACATTTGAAATCGAGTGTGGCACGTTCTTCAGGTGTAACCCATTGTTGCACGCATACCCAAATATCGAGATCGCTGCCTAAACTTTGCCCCATAGAGGCCGTACTGCCCATAGAAAAAAGGCCTTTAATTGGCAGGTTAGAATTCATCTTTTTTTCTGGTGGGGAGTGATTAATTGCAAGAGCGCAATCATTGACAAAGTCTTGCTGAATCGATGAAATCGAAAATCCAGAAATACCATAAATCTGGCTGGACTCAAGATAACCGGGTAGGGCGGGATGATTAAAATGCAGCATTACAGGCAAAACGTTAAAAACATTAACGGCCTGAGAATGCATAGCACTTCGCGCTCTCTCTAACCTTAATTGGTTAAAAAGGTGAAGGCGCTCTATTTTCTGATCAACATAGTTTTGCAAGATAAACATCCAAATTTGCCGACATCCTAGTCAACGTAGCGGACCATTCTTTGATTACTACTTCAGTGTCCACGGACAAAAACGTGATCAATTTAACAGTTTTCGATAGGAGCGTAAAGTGAACAAACGCCATCTGCGTCTTTCTTTATGTTGTCTACTTTACATGCAAAACTCTGAGAGTGACAATAGCTTATCTTCACTTTAACTTGAAATAAAGTGAACTAGGTTGCTTTACAATACCAATATTCAGCTCTGAACTTTGAATCTCATCACAATAAACCACCCAAGCAGGTCTATTTGGGCATACAAACAGGCGCTTTGCCATTGCGACATGATTAATGATTCTGTCATCGTCAATACAACCAAAACTAGTTTGTAAATCAAAAGCGATGATAGGATAAGCATAAGCAGATCACACGGACATTATTATGACTTCAACACCTCTTCGTATTGCGACACGTCAAAGCCCACTTGCATTATGGCAAGCAGAATACGTAAAAGAAGAACTACAAAAAGCGCATCCGGGCCTCTTGGTTGAGCTGGTTCCCATGGTGACGAAAGGCGACATTATTTTAGACACGCCACTTTCTAAAGTCGGTGGTAAAGGACTTTTCGTTAAGGAATTAGAGCAAGCTTTAATTGAAAATCGTGCTGACATTGCTGTTCATTCAATGAAAGATGTCACCGTCGATTTTCCTGAAGGCCTTGGACTTGTCACTATTTGTAAGCGCGAAGATCCTCGAGATGCATTTGTATCTCATCTGTACAATAACATCCAAGATCTCCCTCAAGGAGCCATTGTTGGGACATCCAGTCTTCGTCGTCAGTGTCAGCTTCGCGCCATGCGTCCAGATCTCAATGTCAAAGATTTAAGGGGAAACTTGGGAACACGCCTAGCTAAGCTCGATAATGGAGAATATGACGCCATCCTTCTTGCTGCGGCTGGACTAAAGCGTCTCGGTCTCCAAAAGCGCATTCGAACAGAAATAGAGCCTGAAGAAATTTTACCCGCAGTAGGCCAAGGCGCAGTTGGAATTGAATGCAGGCTCGATGATGAACGCGTTCGGGCCTTACTTTTCCCCTTAGGTGACGCTGAAACCACCTCTCGCGTCTTATGCGAGCGAGCCATGAACAACCATTTACAAGGCGGTTGCCAAGTGCCTATTGGAAGCTATGCAGAATTGAATGGAGAGACTCTTTCTCTTCGTGGACTCGTGGGAGAGCCTGATGGTACAAAAATCATCCACGGACAAATCACAGGCAAACGAGAAGAAGCCGAAGAAATTGGTAAAAAACTGGCTCAACAGCTGCTCGATAAGGGTGCAGATAAAATTCTTCAGAAAGTCTATTTACTCTCACAATGACCACTTTGATAATACGACCCGCCCCCTCGTGTTATGAGCTGGTAAATCGCCTTCACCAAGCAGAGATAAAAGCGCTCGCCGCGCCCTTATTGTCATTTAGTGAAGGCAAGGATCTCCCCTTTATATCCAGTCTATTGAATAAACAGCCCAGAAACAGCGTGGTGCTCGCTGTCAGCCCGCGTGCAATCGAATACACAAGTACACAAATGAAAATGCAAAAATTCCCTTGGCCAAAAAATCTCAAGTACGTCGCCGTTGGCCAAAAAACGGCACAAGCATGGGAAAGCCTCTGTGGAATTAAAGCAAGCATACCAGCAAAAGAAGACAGTGAAGGCCTGCTTGCTATGAGGCTATTTTCCAATCCAAAAGATCTTCACATAATTATTTTGCGAGGCAACAATGGACGCACGTTATTTGGCGATACAATGGCTGAAAAAGGCTCAAAAATACGTTATCTAGAAACATACCAGCGCCATTGGGAATATAAATTACTGCCTTCTTTGGTGAAACAATGGCGAAACAATGATGTCAATACACTGATCATTACAAGTGGAGAACAGCTTTCTTTGTTATGCCAAACAATCCCCAGCAAGGATCTGCAATGGCTAAAAGACTGCCATATACTAGTGCCAAGCAAACGAATTTATAATCAAGCAATTAGTCTTAATTTTAATAAGATAAGCTGTGTAGACAGTGCATCAAACCATACGCTCTTTAACGCATTAAAAAAGATGCATAAATCGGGACAATCGGATGACAGACCAAAATAAAACATCGGGCAAAGAGAAAGAAACGCCAGCATCCCCTCCAGAAAGTGAATCGCAAACACAAAATGCGATTCAAGAGCCTTCGAATGAGCAAAATACAGGCCCAAAGCCCGCGCCTTCTGAAAATATCAATATAGAGACTAAAAAAGCCCAAAAGAAACAAGAAAAAAAAGGGGGAAAAGGAAGTCTTGCTCTTTCTCTTATCGCCATCTCATTGGCGATATCATCCAGCATAGCAATGTACTATGGTGCGAATAAACAGCTGATAAAATACAATCACGAATTAGCGAAATTAACATCAACCATCAGTACCCTAGAATCTTCACAAGCTAAAAATAGTGAAGATTTTCAAGCAAAAATACAAAGAAGTGAACAAAATAACCACGTCTTAATTGAACAGCAAAATAACAGCATAAAAAGCCTTCAAGCCGCCTTGCATCAACGTCAAGGTCGACGTCCAAACGATTGGCGGATTGCCGAAGCGGACTACCTTGTAAATCTCGCAGGGCGTCAACTTTGGGTAATGAGAGATATTCTCACAGCGACCACCTTAATGGAAACGGCCGATCAGCGTTTAGCAAACCTAAATGATCCTTCCTTAAGCCCCATTCGACAAGCGATTGCAGAAGATATACAACAACTTAAATCAATTAAACGCGTTGATCTTGACGGCATCGTACTCCGTCTTAATAGCCTACAAAAAGAAATAGATAACCTCCCATTAGCAAACGCTTTTCTACCTGAAGCATTGGAAGAAAAACCCAATATCGTTTCTCAAGATGTAATCGACTGGCAAAGCAATCTCAAAGCCTCTTTTAATGATTTTATTAGTCAATTTATCACTTATAGAAAACGAGAAGGCAGCGTGGTTCCATTGCTAACCCCAGCCCAAACCTTTTATTTAAAAGAAAATCTAACGGCTAAATTAAACCAATCTATTACAGCCGCTTACCGCGAAAATACAGCACTTTATCAATCCTCCTTAGAGACAGCAAAAGAATGGACTCTGCGCTTTTTCGACCAAAACGCTCAAAGCACAATTGGCTTCCTTCAAGCGCTCAATTCCTTAGAACAACAAACAATAGAAGTCACTTACCCTGCAGCTTTCATAAGCCAAGAAAGGATCTCCGATTTATTGGCTACACGCTTACAGCGTGATCTTGCCCAGCAGCCTACAGAGGAGCCTCTTCAATGATCAAAGCTCTCTTCCTGGTCATCGCACTCATTGCGGGGATCATACTCGGCCCTGAAATCGCCGGAAACCAAGGCTATGTTCTTATATCAGCCGCAAATCAAACCATCGAAATGAGCCTTATCACACTGATTATTGGTATTTTATTGGTATTTTCCTTGTTGTTTTTACTCGAATTTCTTGTTCGAAGTCTCTTTAATGTATCAAGTTCAACTCGTGGCTGGTTTTCAATTCGAAATAATCAACGTGCCCGCGCCCTCACCAATAAAGGTCTTTTAAAGCTCATTGAAGGCGATTGGAAACAAGCAGAGAAGCAACTGTTAAAAGGTGCAAAACACAGTGGTACACCTCTTCTTAACTATTTAGCAGCAGCAGAAGCGGCACAAAACAGAAATGACATCGAAAACAGAGATATTTATTTACAACGCGCCACTGATTTGGGACATGACACTCTTGTAATAACCCTTACACGAGCAAAATTACAATATCGACAAGGTCAATACGAAGAAGCACTTGCGAGTCTGCAAGGTATTTTAGAAGAAAACCCACACAATGAAATTTTGCTTGATCTTCTTAAAAACACCTATCAACAACTTGAAGACTGGCAATCGATTTTACGACTGCTCCCCGCCCTAAAGCGCATAAAGAGTATTTCTAAATCAGAAATTAATACGCTTGAAATCACAGCAGAATGTGGCGTAATGAAATACATTGCAGTCCAAAAAGGAAAAGAAGGGCTCCTCGCTCACTGGAGTAATTTGTCACGCGCTGCACGCCAAGAAACACAATTAATTGCATGCCTCGTTAAACAATTAATTGCTCGTCAAGCAGACGCTGAAGCTTACACTGTTTTACGAGAAAATTTGAACAAGCATCCCGATGAGTCTCTTATTTGCTTAATGCCTGAATTATCACTTCATGATTATCATTCTGCCATTGTTAAGCTTCAAGATCTTCTTCGACACAATCAAGATAATTCAGTCACTCACAGTGCCCTTGGACAACTTTATTTTAGAGAACAAAAGTGGGGCCAAGCTCGCGAGCACTTTGAAAAAGCACTCAAAATTCGACCTGATGTTACAGATTATGCGCGACTGGTCAATACCCTTGAAAAACTAAACGATCCCATTGCAGCCAATGATATTTCTCGTGAGGCTTTAAAGCTCGCCCTTCCACATAAAGCATGACATCCAGTTGGAAGTTCCCACAAAAAACGCCTTATGGCGTTTTTTTTATTTGCACAGATAAAAAACAATAAACATAAAATACAGCTTGAATTAATTCATAATTGGCAAGTATTTGGCCGTACAAAAAACAGACTTCTCGTATATTTTTTAAGCGAAAAAAAATAACAGCTGAATAGTTACAATAATTGTAAATAGATGAGTCTGCGTGGTTGAAAAAAAATAATTTATGTTATAAAGTTTGAGAGCAAAAATATCGATTAAAATCATTATATACCCACGATATTTGAGGATGAAGCTAGACGGCAAGAGGAAAAGTTTATGAGCATAGGTGCACTATGTGATTGAGCTTTGAGAACGCAGCCAGCAACCCTGAATCTTCAAAAGCGGCGGATATAAGCAGATAAAGAGTTTCCCCTTATGGACGTACTGCCCTGGATAATTGTTTCATGCCTATTGGTATCGGTAGTTACAGCTCTCGTTACCGCCATACTGATTAAATCCGTAGATTGATCTGAAATTCTAAATACTACGCCTCTTTCATTGAGGCGTTTTTTTTATTCCACATTCATTCCAGTTTTAACATAAACATCAAAACGATTTTTTTTCGTTGCTATTTGAGTAGACGGCTTTTTCCCTGCCAAAAATCCTGCATAATCAGGCCGTTTCACAACAACTCGTTTAATCGCCAAAGCATAAGCGGGTTCAAACAAAGTATCTGCATCTAAATCAGCCCCGACGAGGGATTGGAAAACACGCATTTCTTTTTTTACTAAGGCTGATTTTTTTTTGTGTGGGTACATAGGGTCAAGATATACAACATCAGGAGGAGGGATCTCATTTAATTTACTCAACATATCATGTCCTGAAACATGAAGCATGGACATACGTTCTCGAACCCAAGGGCCAATCTCTAAATCCTGTCTTGCCCGTTCGAGACCATTTTCGAGCAAAGCTGCAACCACAGGATGACGCTCAAGCAGTTGTACCTTGCACCCGAGTGAGGCCAAAACAAATGCATCACGCCCTAAACCAGCAGTTGCATCAAGCACCGTAGGAAGAGCCCCATTTTTAAGACCAACGGCTTTAGAAATAGATTGATTTTTTCCACCACCAAATTTACGGCGATGCCCAACAGCACCACCGACAAAATCAACAAAAATAGGCCCTAACTTGGGTTCATCGCGCTTTCTTAATTCAAGACGTGATTCTGTCAGCACCAAGACAAAAATAGCCTTATCATCGTGTGTCAAGCCCCATCGTAATGCGATATTATTCATGACAGAATCAAGCTCTAGCGCTTCACAGATCAAAGCAATTTGCACCGAATTTCTCCATTTAAAAATTGTGCGAGTATACCCTCAAACTTAAAATGAGTTAGAAGAAATAGAAAGCGAAGCTAAGCATCAAGTTAAATACCGTCGGTCTCTCACTCTAAAATAAGCGAGATAAACAAAAAATCAGCTCGATTTAAAAAATGCTCGCTCCCATTTAAAAAACCTTGTATCGAGAACAAAATGATTGAAATTGCAAAATTAGATAATTTAGACCGTCAAATTCTGCGTATATTGATGAGCAATGCAAAAACACCTTATGCCGAAATGGGCAAACGTTTTTCAGTCAGCCCTGCGACAATCCATGTTCGAGTTGAAAAAATGAAAAGCGCAGGCGTTATCATCGGAACAGAAATTGTGGTCAACACCAAAGTGCTAGGTTACGATGTGTGTTGCTTTATTGGCATTAATCTTTATGCCGCAAGGGACTATGATTGTGCATTGAAAAAGCTTCAACAAATAAACGAAGTTGTTGAAGCCTATTACACAACGGGGGCTTATAATATTTTTGTCAAATTGATGTGCCATTCAATTGATGAACTCCAAGATGTTCTTATCAATAAACTTCAAGCCATAAAAGAAGTTCAATCAACTGAAACCCTGATTTCTTTACAAAACCCCATCAAACGCAGCATCATTCCTTAATATTTTTATGTGCTCTACCAAGCAATACTTAAGCTTTAAATTGACTTTAACTACAGACTTCATTTTCTATGCCAATGCTTTTGGCTGCGCTGCAATCTTGTCTTTTACCCAAACTTCATTCACCCATAAAGAAATAAGGATCACAGAGCCTCCAATAGAAAGCGTCAACAAATCAGCATCACGATTCCAAATTAATACGTTTACTAAAATACCCGCTGGAATCAACATGTTATTCATCACAGCCAACGCACCAGCATTCACGAGTGTCGCGCCTTTATTCCAAAAGAAATAGCCCAGCCCTGAAGCAACCAAGCCTAAGTAAAGTAAAATCCCCCATTGAAGATCCGTTGTGGGTAATTTTTCAGTGTCTCCAAACAAGAAAAAGCCAGGAAGCGTTATTAAAAATGCCCCTATATAAAAAAGTGCGAAAACCGTTTTTTGTGGGACCTTGCTCCCTTCTTTTTCAATCACGATTTTGTAGCTCACCTGTCCAATGGCAAAGCAAAGATTTGCCCCTTGAACGATAAAAAAGCCAAGCATAAAATGTGGATTAACAGAACTCAATTTGATCACAACCGCGCCAAGAACAGCCAAAGCCGCAGTCATTAAATACCAAGGAGAAAAACGTTTAGTCATTAAGTCGTAAGTTAATGTCACGTAAAGGGGAGTAAAAACAGTAAAAAGTAAAACCTCAGGAACAGACAAGAAAAGAAAAGACTGATAATAAAAGCAATACATCAAACCTAATTGAATCCCGCCTATTACCATGATTTTTAATATTAATTTTTTAGAAAGATCTTTTAAACGAAGGAATGGAAGAAAAACAAGAGCCGCCAATCCCGCACGAATTACCACTGAAAACCATGCATCAACATCTCCTGCAAGATAAACCCCAATCAAGCTAAATGAAAACGCCCACAGTAAAGTAACGAAAGAAAGGTATGCCATAAAATACTCACGTTCATTGCAATTTAAAGCGCAAATTTACTGGAGAAAAACATGAATTCCAATCATAAAATACAAAACTGTTGCTGACATCAAGTTTGAAGATTTATCCTATACCCGTCGCCTTTGAAGGGGCGTGGGTGTTGGCTACGCTCGTTCAGCATTCATCACGCATCGCCCTCGCTTTTTCCTCCCACAATCCACAGCCAAGCTATTCGAGCACCTAAATTGGCCAAGGCCAGCCTCGTCTTATCAAAAACAGGCCTCGCAGTTAAATTGTTTATCCAAAGAGTTTTAGTTTTCGAGCGACTTAAAAGCCTTCTGGGTGCTTTTCACTATCGGCCTAAGGCCGAGTCCCCTAAAGCTTGGGCGCTATCGTCTTGAGCTGCGCTCTGTTAATCCATTCTCTGCGTTTTCTAAAATATCCTTACTACTCTCCCTTCAAAGGAGTTTTCCTTTTGGAAAAACAAAGCCATATGCGGCTAATATTTCTCGAACATGCTGAGCACGCTCACGGGATAAATGCTCTCTCATTTACAAAAACGTTTGTTCATCTTATTCAGACGGGCTTTAACGAGAACATGCCAAATAGCCCCATATTTTGACTCTTTTTCGCGAGAACTTGTTCATCGTTGTAATCATTTTTCGGCCACAAAAATGCTTTTTTACATATTGGCAGAACAAGAGTTCGCTCTTGGAATTCAGATTTTTGGCGCATTTTTGATGACGCCTTTTGGAGAGAGGAGAAGATCTCATAAGATATTTAAAGATCCAAATAGGCAGCAAAGACGAAAAGCCCCTGAAGATAAATGAGTTATGTGATTAAGCTTTGGGAGCGCAGGCAATTTAGATTGCAACAATACCTTTTTCAGCTTCAAAGGGGATGGGTATATAAGAAAAATCATTGAAAAAAGAATGATCGATTTTTCATTAAAATATATCTAATAAAACTTAAAGTGAATCTAAATATATCTTTTCCTATAAATAAAAAACGCAATCTCAGCGCCTTAACATAGGCTTAATTCAAGGCAAAAAGACGACATCTTGATTAAGTTAGGTTTTGATACCCGTCGCCTTTGAAACTGCGTGGGTGTTGGCTGCTCTCGCTCAGGCCAATCACATAGTCTCTCTATGCTCAGGGCCTTCACTCGTTTGCCGCCTACACGCATCTTCAAGTGTCTTGGGTATAACATTTGTTCTTCATTTTTTTAAATGGTTTTGAATACTCACTTTTTTGATGAAGAGATTTTTTTGGGGTTTTTTGCATCAAATCTATACTTAAAAAAAATGCACTTAATGTAAAGGGAAAGGGTTTGAAGGTGGGCTTTTGTTTTTCATCAACAAGAGTTTGGCGTAAATCACCTCGAAAAGGCCCACCTCGATTAAGAACTCATTTTTAACTCAAAGCACAAACGGTGCGCTTTAGTTCTGAGTTCTATCGCTTTCAACGGGAGATCATAACCTATGAGTGGAGACGCATTAATTATTGCGATTTTCTTTGTTACCTTAATCAATATAATCCGCTATTCAAGCTCACTTCGTGTGTTGCTTGTCATGATGCGAGAAGCCAATCCTTTGCTCTATCAGCAGGTCAATCGCGGTAATAATTTCTTCTTTTCTCAAACAGATATTCACCGTCAAAAGAGACTTTATCACTACATTCGAAGTCAAGAATACTGCCATCACCATGACGAAGCATTTATTGCAAAATGTAATAAAGTAAGGCATTTATTCATCCTTTCAACCGTTCTTGTGTTGAGTTTGGTTTGCTCTTTATTTTTTGTCGCCTTCGCTGGTCTTTAGCTTTAAATCCCATGCTTTTTAAATCAGCGCAGACTCTTGTCTGCGCTGATTTTTCACAATATCAATCTGTTGGCGCATACAAGGGCAAGAAATGGACAATTTTTTAATCTGGTGGCATCAAAGCAGTAAGGGTTTAAGCTTAATTTGGGCTGAGCATATTGCTTTTCTATTAGTAGGAACGGCCTTTATTTGGTTTTTTTGGCATCTTATCTTTAATCGTTTATTTTCCATTTCCGAAAAAACACACCTTACATGGGATTCCATTTTTCTCGAGTCCATAAAATCCCCCATAAACACCTTACTTTTATTAGGCCCCTCACTTTATATTATCGACAGCATTCTTAAAGCAACTGAAACACTCGATAATGACTGGTTTACGATTTCTCTTCGTATTCTCTTTTTCATTATTTTTTTGTGGATCCTATTTCGCTTAGTCAATGGTACAGAAGCATGCTTAATGGAATCAACAAAGCACGACCAAACCACCGTTTCTGCTATTGGACATGTATTGCGCTTATTACTCGCGTTTATAGGCACCCTTTTCGCCTTACATGAATTGGGGATCAGCTTAACCGGGGTGCTAACAGTTGGGGGGGTCGGTGGTTTAATCATTGGTTTAGCCGCAAAAGACTTACTTTCTAATTTCTTTGGCGGACTGATGATTTATTTTGACCGCCCGTTTAGTGTGGGAGATTGGATTAGCTCACCAGACAGAAGCATTCAAGGTACCGTTGAACGCATAGGCCTTCGGATGACCATGATCCGAAAGTTTGATAGCAGTCCATTGTATGTCCCTAACTCTGTATTTAGCAGCATTGTGGTAGAAAATCCTTCCCGCATGCGTCATCGTCGCATATTTGAAACCTTCGGTCTTCGCTATAAAGACGCTGAAAAGATAGACATTATTGTCAGTAAGGTTAAGTACATGCTCGAAAATCATCCTGATATTGATCAACGCTCAAGCTTAATGGTCAATTTTGATAGTGTTGCGAGTTCTTCTTTAAACTTTTTTATCTACACTTTTACAAAAACAGTTAACTGGTCAAAATATAACGACGTAAAACAAGATGTCATGCTAAAAGTCATCGCGATCGTTCATGGCGAAGATGCTGACTTTGCATTCCCTACACGCACCATCGACTTCGATAGTGAACCCCCACCCCAAGAAGATATCACCTCAAATAACGAGCCCGCACAAGACATCAACAAAAACTAAAAAATACAAAACTAGCGACAAAAAATCAGGGACGCTACAATGCAGACCTTATTTTATATCACTCCCATTAAGTAGTTAGTCAGAAATTGCGCCGGAAAAACCACTGACAACAAGGCGTGAATTGTCGATAACAAGTTATTCTAATTGAGAAATTC
>CAMRBZ010000088.1 GCA_947040595.1 uncultured Enterovibrio sp.
GTTAATTTGCAGACGTGATGCACGGGCATTGAACGGCACATCTGAAGTAAAAAAGTTTCCAACAAAAGAGTAAAACCGTTAAGTTTCCCGCTCCACGGTGGCGAAATTAAACGGACTTTGCCATCATCCCGTTTGACTCGAGGAACACGCGCATGCAAATAGCATTCATGCTGAAAGAAATTCATATGACGCCATTCTTTTTTGACGGTGTCATACGCTTTGTATTCCTTGCCTGAAGGCTCCTTTTCCTCATTGTCAGTGAAAGTCATTCCCCGTTTAAAATCGATAAAAATATCAAGGCGAGAGGTTTCAACGTCAAATTTGAGAGATTCAATATACCAAGGGCTAGAGATACCGAGAGCAGTCTGAAATAAGTCTTCCATAGAGGCCTTCAAATGAGTTCAATCGATTGAATAAGCAGAATTAATATACATCATTACCCACTCGATTTTCAAAAGAACCATTAATTTCAAACGATTATTTTTCCTTGAAAAGAAAAGGCTTAAATATAAAAAAGAATCAATATGGTGACTCGTGTTTTTTAACGTTTTTATAATTACATTCAGATAGATTGAGATGACATAAGGGGGGAGCAGGGAGCGTTAGATTTCTTGGATGCATATTTTCATTTAAATTCATTATCGAGTTCTGGAAATATAGAGGAGAATGAAATACACGCAAATAAATTGAGTAATGTATGGCAATTATACCTGACCGTAGAGCGATAAGTAGGGGCTCAGTGAAAATAACAGAAAGCGTAAATACAAAAAAAGGAAAGTATGTATCCGTTACGCAATCTTTTGATTGTCTTAGGATTGACGTTGAAAAGCCTGAAAATTGCCACATACCGCTCATAAAAAACGCATGGCGGCAATATTTAGGACAAAATATAGCAAGAAAAGAATTACCGAGTCTTTTTGATGCTAATTCTCTCGATGGATTATCAGCAAGAAGTGCTTTTATACTTTTTAATCGTATTGAAATGACGTTAGATAACACAAAAAATGAAGGAAAACAGCTTGATCTGTATCTTGCCTTAACTGCAATGCAAAAGAAATGTGAAAGACATCTTCATGTTAGGGCCTGTTTAAGCCCGTGCAGTAAAACGTTAGAGCAAAAAATTGATGCTCTTCTTTTGAAGTATAAACATCTTGATGCAAAAATAGAATCTCAGGACTCTTCCTCCAAGAAGGACGATCTAAAAAAGAAACCCGAACAAATAGCATTAACCGATTATTCATTAGTGCCTTTTGGCAACTTAGAAGCAAGCCATGATAAGAAAGCTCTTTTAAATGAGATGTTTGACGGAGCGGATAACTCGAACCTTAAACATAAGGAAAGCTATAAAGAAGCAGTGAGCTGTTTTTTAGTGTTTATAAATTCTGAAGAAACGAATGGTTATATTTTGAGGAATATGCTTATTGATCTTGTGGAAAAAAGCCTTTTACTGTTCAATAAAAATATAGTGCTAGGGAGTAGTGAATATCAGGGTATCGTTGAGGTTTCTAATTATTTTAATCTATTATCGTTGACTTTAGTTGAATTTAATCAAAATGTAGAAATAACCCGGATAATACAAGATAGTTTTTCAAGTATGATAGGGAAAGAGAATCGTGAAGTTGCCCCAATCTATTTACGAGCCCTATATAATTTCTTGCTTAAAAAGCTTAGGGAAAGTTCTTAATAATAACCGATACACGATTACTTTTTTAACATTCAAAGGGGGGCAGATAATTTAATATTTTTCTGGGTCTCATATTTATCAGAAATTCAACGTCTTTTATCCGAAATTCGTGAGGCTCATTCGAGAAGATATCAAAAAGAAATCTACGAATTTTCCTATTAAAACCGACATTCCGCACCATTGTTTTGATTTTTTTCGGAGGAAAAAGCGAATTTTAGTGGGTGTTATGCGAAAATTTAGTTTTATGGTTCAATGAGGGTGTTATTAAGCGGATTATTAAAATTGTATCTTCGATCAGCTGAAAATCAAAAAAGTAACTCAACTGTCGATTAACATCAGAAATTCATTATAAATGCCATAACTCTACTCATTTCGCTACATAAACGAGATGTAGATCACGCTAACTAATTCCATTATTAGATTCGGAATGACGGTTACAAAGAAAGTTTCTTTTAAATTTTGTTTTTTATTTCATATTTTCGGCTATTTATATACTCAGAGCGAACGCATGAAGGCTCAGGGGCTTCAGTCACTTGCCGCTGGCGCACAGGTTTAAAGTGTCTTGGATATGCTGCTGTTCAATAAACACTCTTTCATGATCTCAATCTTATCTAGAAAAGGAATGTAAAATTAAAATTGATCATCCGAAAAGTCAACATCTAGATCCTGTAGGATCGCCGAATATAAATCCAACTGGAATGAAAATGTAAAACAAGCGCACATTGAACCACATTCATTCTGCAAAGGTATTCGAGCTTACTTTCGTGAATCTATGTCCCCTGTACCAATAATACAGGAAGACTCAATAAGAAAAAAGACATTGGAATCGATATTTAACTCAATGGATATAAAACCGAATTCAGTGGTGCATATAAATCTGTGTAACCTACATAGTGTACTATTGGTGAAAAATAAAGATAACGCATATTTCATTGCTTCAAGCACTTTATGTCAGGTATCGAAAGGTTATATTAGACCTGGTAAGCTTATAGATGTGATTATACGGCATGAAAATCATGCTCAGGTACGATTAAAAGAAGAGAATATTGTTTCCATCCCAGAGATTGATCCAGAGAAGCTTATCAAATTTATCAATGATTTATCTAATATAAATCAGTATAATTTTCTTACCAATAATTGTGCCTCATTTTCAGCTAAAGTATTAAGTAGCCTCGTGAGTCCGACGATAAAACTAGAAAATAGAAGGACTTTTCAAATGCCACAAAATACTCATTGTTTAGCTCTGGAAGTGAAAAATATTTTGAAGAATAAAGCAGAAGAAGATACTTATTTTTAGTGCACCAAAGCTTTAATACCAATACACTATACCCAAAGGAATTGAAGTTGCGTGTAGGCGGCAAGCGAACGAAGCCCCTGAGCATAGAGGTACTATGTGATTGAGCTGAGAGAGCGCAGCCAACAACCACGCAACTTCAAAGGCGAGGGGTATATCTGTCGCAGTATAAATGGGAACCTAAGATATTCAAAAGCAGGTTTAAAGTGTCTTGGATATAGTGCAACAAAGATTTAATTCGTTATTCTGTACATTTAACCGTCGTTTTGCACCATATATCCTTTATTACAATTTACTTTTGAAACTCAAACTGAAAAATTGCTCTTTCAATTTTAAAATCAAATTTTAAAATATCGAGGTTAGGTGCGGAATGACGGATGTATGGCTGTAGGCATATTAAATGAGATCAGAGAAGATAAATTCCAGTCTTGTTCTCAGTGATTTTTCCAGCGTAATTTCTGTTTAACCACTTACTGGAATTGGCAGGGCGACCGCATGAACGTTTTTTAATCGTTCTACAAATGTAAATTGTATAAAATTCGTTCACTCATCAAACGAATAGAAATAAATATTCTCAATATTCTATATCCAGTGAAGTGATGGCTTAAAATATATTTCGGATCTTGATTTTAAAGATGTGCTGCTGGATTCAAGCCATTAGAAACAAGTAATCTGAATAATATTTCGATTTCATCATGAAAAAACACTTATTTCTGGATTATTGAAAATCCAGAAATGAGTATTTTTTCTAGGAACTCCGTTTTCATCCATGCACGCTTTCGTTTCATCCTCATACTGAGTTTTGTTGGCTCCGCACGCATCATATTTAATGAAATATGCCTTAAGCACGTATATTTTTGGCTGCATTTTTACGGAAAATCTGACAGCTGTCTTCTTTCATAGTCGCATCTAAAACCCAATGAAGGCTATTTTCAATCCCCCACAGTGCCCGCGTATTCCTGATGCTAATTCTTCTTCTGTCAGTTTGGCTAAATGAATGTAATACCGATAATCAAGAGTCGGGTTTTTCCCTTTTTCATTTCTATAACCTATTGCCACACCAATAGATTTTAACTTTTTCCATTGAGGGAATAATTTCGAAAGCTTTTTTGCATTCAGAACATAATACTGTCGAACATCAATGCGACCGTGTTTCTTCTCAATGCTCATTCTTTCTTTGTAACTGTTCACCAGGGTGGTTTGAGTTTCAGCGTCTTTAGTGTATTTCCATTTTTTTATAGATAATTTGAGCCAATAAAATAACTCGTTATTATTGAATCAGGAGGGTTAGTTGGAAAAAAAATCAAATAAGACGTTGAGCTCCTTGTCAATATCTTCGCGCTGAACAGTTACCTTTCTTTAATCAGATCAGAATGAACTTCGTTCGCTAATGCCTTTTTTACTGCTTCATATAACGTGGGCTGATTGCCTTTTAGCGCCAGAAGGTAATTTGCGCGAGCCTCGATAATGTCTGATGCTATTTGGGTTTGGCAACCCATTGCATCAATAGAGACAAGCGCACTTTTGATATCGAATAGTTTGATAAGTTGGGGTGTTTCGGTAATTTTATTGGATTAATACGGGCAATGATCCGCACAATCGTATCATCAACAGGCACACCCTCTGTAAGAACCCCCTGTTTTTTAAACCAATTATGATGCCCTTCAGCATATTCTTGGATCTCTTTCCAGCCCTCAGCGCCCGCGATAACTCCGTAAAGTGTGATAAACATGATATCAAAAAGTGGATACGAGACTTTTGCCGATTGGCGTAGTTCTTCTATTGAAGCGAAGTGTTCAGTGAATGCATCGAGGCACATAAGCGCTCCCAAAAGGGAGTATAGGATCACGTCTAAACTGAATCGTCAAATTATTATTTAGTGGTTAAAAAACGTTCGAGATCTTGCCTGCTGAAATTGGTATGATTTTTTATAAAAAATTTTAATGGGATTTTACCGTGCGTGGGCAGGGCAAGGGAGGCTGAATATGTGTTCGTCTTCCCAGCGGAGCATGGTAAGAGAGCCTCCCCAAACGCAACCCGTATCTAAACCGATGAGATTTTCTTTAAAAACCCCTCCTAAGGCTGCCCAGTGACCAAAAACCAAGGTCTCGTTGATTTCTTTTCTTGGATTAAATTCAAACCAAGGAATGAGGCTTCCGTCTTTTATTTCTTCAGGAGGTTGCTTGCATTCCATATCCAGCCCCCCCGTTTTATCGCAAAAACGCATACGAGTGAAGGCGTTGATGATGTAGCGGTAACGTGCGATCCCTGAAAGAGCTCCTTTCCAGTGAGAAGGCGTGTTGGCATACATGTTTTCTAATAGCCATTTATAGCGGTCACTTTGTAATATGTTTTCCACTTCAATCGCTGCGCGTTTTGCGGTTTCAAGCTCCCATGCGGGAGGGATCCCTGCGTGTGTCATAACAAAACCTGGGGCGGTTTTGTTTGGGGTTGCATGTTCGATTAAAAGCGGCTGATGCCTGAGCCATAACAGGAGGTCTTCAGCGTCTTCTGCATCAAAAATGGGTTGTGTTTTGTCTTTGGGATTGGCTTTTTTTATATTTTCAAAAACAGCAAGAAGGTGCAGGTCGTGATTGCCCAGTACTGTGTGTCCGTGATCCTTGAGGCGGCGAACGAAACGTAAAACAGACAAGGAGTCTGGTCCGCGACAGACCAAATCTCCTGCAAGATAAAGATGATCTTTTTTGGCATCAAAGCATGCAAGATCAAGGAGTTTCATTAAATCATCAAAGCAACCTTGAATGTCGCCAACAAGATACCGAGCCACAAGATCTCCTAGTGAAGGATGTGAGGAAGTGCAAATCGAAAAGGCGCGATTTCGACTTCGAATTTATTTTCTTGTTCGTCTTGCATGGTATATATGCCTTGCATAACGCCAACCGGTGTTTCAATGAGGGTACCGCTGGTATAAATATATTCGCCGTTCGCAAGAATAAAGGGTTGCTCTCCTACAACACCATCGCCTTCAATGACGAGTTTCTTTCCATTTGAATCTGTAATTAACCATTTTCTTCGAAGAAGTTGAGCGTCTTCTTTTCCATTGTTTTCAATTGTGACTGTGTATGAAAAAACAAATTGGTTTTTATCTGGATTGGATTGCTCATCGACATAATGAGTGACAACCCGGATCAAAAAATGGTGATTAAGCATCCCTTTCTCCTTTCCTTTATTGGGTATTGGCATGCATCCAATTTGCGAGTTTTACAAATTGGGCCAAGGTCAGGCTTTCTGGTCTCACAGAAGGATCAATTCCGAGTGATTCCAATGTGTGGCTATCGAGCAACGCTTTAAAGCAGTTTCTGACGGTTTTTCTGCGTTGATTAAAGCCTTCACGACACACACGCTCAAGCCATTTTAAACTGGTTGCAGGATGTGGTAATTCTTTGTGAGGAATGAGGCGTACAACAGCAGAATCGACTTTCGGTGCGGGTGTAAAGGAGCCAGGCGGCACTTCTAATACAGGAAGGACCTTGCAATAATATTGCGCCATGACGGTTAAGCGACCGTAAGCTTTGCAATTTGGACCCGCAGCGAGGCGATTGACGACTTCTTTTTGTAGCATAAAGTGCATGTCTTTAACCGCACCTGAAAAACTGAACAAATGAAACATCAAAGGGGTGGAGATGTTATAAGGCAAATTACCAAAAATTCGCAAGGGTTTTTCAGGGGATGCTAATACTGAAAAATCAAACTTTAAAGCATCGCCTTCAAACACTTTTAGTTTATCAGCGAGGGTTGGATGTTGGCGAAGACGTTCGACTAAATCTCGATCCAGCTCAAGGACTTTCAATTCATCGACTTCACGCGCTACAGGCTCCGTTAATGCGCCTAAACCTGGCCCAATCTCAACAAGGTTTTCACCAGGCAGAGGATTAATGGCTGAGACAATGCTGTCAATAATATAGGGATCTGTAAGGAAATTTTGACCGAAGCGTTTACGGGCACGGTGCCCTAGGTGAACGTGACTACTCATGATTTTTTATCTACTAACTCAATGGCGTGGGAGAGCGCGGTTCGGAGGCTTCCAGTGTCTGCCGTTCCAGCTCCAACTAAATCTAATGCAGTGCCATGATCAACAGAGGTGCGAATGAAAGGCAAACCCAAGGTGATATTGACCGATTTTCCAAATCCTTTGAATTTTAACACAGGCAATCCTTGATCGTGATACATAGCGAGCACGGCATCTGCGTTTTTAAGGTATTTATCTTGAAAAAGAGTGTCTGCAGGTAAAGGACCGACAAGGTCCATTCCTTCTTGACGAAGAAGCGCAAGAGCGGGCTCGATGATCTCGATCTCTTCACGCCCTAAACAGCCTTCTTCTCCGGCGTGTGGGTTGAGACCACACACATAAATTTTCGGATGTGTGATGGAAAATTTTGTTTGTAAATCATGGTGAAGAATACGAATGACCTCTAATAGGCGTTCATGTGTTATTTCGTGAGAAACCTGGCTTAAAGGGATGTGAGTGGTCACTAACGCAACGCGAAGTCCCTCCGTTGCAAGCATCATGACCACGCGTGGCGTTTGGGTGAGCTTGGCTAAAAACTCGGTGTGTCCACTAAAAGGGATCCCTGAACGATAGATCACCCCTTTGTGTACAGGGCCTGTCACCAATGCGGCACATTCACTTTCTCCTGTCTTTGGATGAGGAAGCGTCGCTTTTGCTGCGCGAGTGAGGGTGTTTATTACGTAGTTTGCATTGGCTTCGTTTAATTGTCCTGGGATCACGTTTTCAGCGAGGGGCTCATCACACACAATAAGCACGCCAGGAACATGCGCTTTAGCGGGGGCATTTTTATCGTAATCTTCAAAATCAATCTGAAGACCGAGCATATTTGCACGCTCGGCTAACAGGGCTTTATTTGCAAAAATAACCCATTGATGCGGCGCGGTTTCATGGGCCAGTGAAAGCACTAAATCCGGTCCAATCCCCGCAGGCTCTCCGGGGGTAATGGCGATGCGTTTAGGTAGAGGGCTTGTGGGTTTGAGAGAGGATTTAATTTCTTTCATTTGATGGACCTATGTGTTCAACATAAGCACTGGCGCGAAGTTCTTGTAGCCAGGTTTGGGCTTCTTCGTTGAATTTACGATTAAGTAAGATCCCATAAGCGCGATTTTGCATGGCGGCATCTGTGCCGTCTGTTTGACGTCTGTCTGTGACTTGCACTATATGCCAACCGTGAACCGTTTTAAAGGGGGTACTGATTTTCCCTGTTTCAATCTTGTCGACAACATCTTTAAATTCAGGAACGTAGAGCTCACTTGCTTGCCAGCCTAAATCTCCGCCTTTGATGGCTGAGCCTGGGTCTGCACTGTGTTTTTTTGCAAGTTCAGCGAAAGAGGCGTCGCCTTTCGCGATGCTTGAAATGATCGTCTTTAATTGATGTTTGCTTCCTTCATCACTGAGAACAATCGAGGGCTTAATGAGAATATGGCGCGCGTTCACTTCAGTGACGGCCACCGTCTCAAGACCTTTCAGATCATCGATTTTAAGAAGGTGGTAGCCTACACCACTTTTAAAAGGACCGATCATACTGCCTTTGGCTTTATTTTTAATTTTATCGGCAAAAAGGGTTGGCATTTCTTCTGCTCTCATCCAGCCCCAATCACCGCCATTAAGGGCTTTGGGGCCTTTTGAGTGCGCCAGTGCCAAGCTTGCCATGTCTTTATTGTCTTTCATTTGTCTCATGATCTGTTTGGCTTTTTTTAAGGTTTCGTCTCGCTCTGCTTTGTCGGCATTTTCAGAAAGTGGGAGTTGGATATGACGAAGGCGGTACTGAACATTTTTTTGATTTTTTTCACTTAACTGAGCCGTTAATGAGTTCACTTCTTGGGGGAGGATGTTGATCCTGCGACGAACAAGGAGATTACGGGTTTCGCTGATGGTGACTTCTTTTCTTATTTTCTCGCGATATTCAGCCCATAAGATGTTATTTGTATTCAATTCTTTTTTGAAGGCGGGCAAGGTTGTATTTTTATTTTTTATGATGGCCTTGATGGCTTGTTCTAAGCGAGCATCATCAATAATAATCCCCAACTTCTTTGCTTCTTGCAACTGCAATTCTTCGAGAATGAGCTGGTCAATGATTTGTGTGTTGAGTACATCGTCAGGAGGCAAGCTGCCTGCTTGTGCATTTAATATGATGCTTTTTTTTAGGTCATTCAAATCGCTAGAAAGAATGACCCCTTCATTGACGATCGTAATAATACTATCTAATTCAAGCGGCTCAGCCATGAGATAAAGGGGGCTTGCTGATAGAGTGGCAGCCAAGAACGTTCTTTTCCATTTGTTCATATGCAGTTTCAAAACCTCGAGTTATATACCCGTCGCCTTTGAAGATGCAGGTATTTTGGCTGCGCTCTCAAAGCCCTATTACATAGTCCATCTATGCTCAGGAGCTTTTCGCTCTTGGTGCCTACCTGCCTCTTCAAATATCCTGGGTATAGCATTTTTATTACGTTTAAATGATCTGTATTGGTGAACATTGACGTTAAAACAGACCGTGGAGAGGAAGCCAAGACAAACGCTGTATTTGTCGTGGCATTTTCTTTTTGTTATACCTGTCGCCTTTGAAGCTGCGTGGGTGTTGGCTAGGCTCATTCCGCCCCGTCACATAGTCCATCTATGCTCAGGCTTCAGTCACTGCCGCCTACACGCAACTTCAAATGTCTTGGGTATATATTCTGATGGCAACGTTTTTTGGGTTTAATTTCTTAATCCAAAAGGATTGCGATAACCCAATGCATTACCCGTGTCTGAACTGTATCCAAATCCTGCGTTTGCGCCAAGCCCTAATAAGCTAAAAGTGAAAGTAAAGTTATTATCGTATTTCGGAATGTTATGGATATTGTTTCGAGCCAATAGATATTCGTTATAACTAAAGCCAATCACCCAACATGAGGAGGTATAAGTCATCCCCACTTGGTTTTCTAACATGAGATCTTGGGTGAGATCGTGAAAATATTGTCCTCTAAAATTGATTTTATTGGTAATTGGGAAACCCGTCACGAAACCAAATTGAGAAATTCCGTCTTCGGTAATTAAATCAAGATTATTTTCACCTATGGTGCTTGCAATGTATTTTCTTGAAACATAACGATAATTTGCTTGAGCAAAAAAGCTGTTTTTGCGGTATTCCAATGTAGCGTTACCAAATTGGAGATCACTGATATTGCTGTCGTATTCAAGAGAGCCTGATAAAAAGATCTGATCTTTGAAATTTAATTCACTTTCAATGGCCCACGCGGAATAATTTATCGGGGTTTCTATTTGATTTTCTTGTTTATTGAGGTAGTAAATTTGACCGACTGCGATATTAAAGCGTTCTTTGTATCCATCATCAAAAAACCGAGATGCGGCGCCTAAGGTAAATTGATTTGCAGGATTGATGTAATCGATACTGCTGTATTGATTGGCACGAAATAACCCGTAGTAATCTGTTTGCAAACGCGCGGTGTCATAACCGCCACCTGCATAATTGACAGGGTTATAGATGTTGCTTTGGTCCACATCCTTGATATAAAGATATTGAAGTTGTGGCTCTAATGTTTGGGTGTAGGCATTGTTAAAAATAGCGCCAGTGCGTTCTAACGTGACCGTGGCCCCCACTTTGGCCATGGGAACAAAGCGGCTGACGCTCTCTTCTAATTCTTCGCCATTAAATCCCCGAATTAAATCCGTATTGGACTGGTTGAAATGGGTGTAAAAAAGGCGAGTTTCAGCGGCGGCATTCAGCCAAGGTAAATTGTAAGGGAGCGAGAGTGTAGGCTCTAAGTTGACGCGCAAGGCATCGGGTTTTTTAGGGTCCTCTGTTCCAAATTGACTGATTTGGGTTGGCATAGAAAAATCCAATCCATACGCGAAGTCTGGCTGAAAAAGATTGAAGTCAAGCTGGGGCAGTAATTTATAAACAAAGGTGTTTTCATTTAAGGCTTGAAAACTTCTGAGGCTTAATTTTGTATTCCAATTTGTGTCTCGAAAGGACATTTCACTGGTTTGTAATAAGGTATTGTCTTCTCGGTTACCGATGCGCGAGTCTGTGTGGCGGTTGAAATAAGTGATGTCACTGACTTTGCTGTAATCAATGTTGTATTTCCAATGTCCTGTAATTCCTGCATGACGCCAATTAACCCCCCAACTTTTATTGATCGAGGGATAAAGCTCATCTCTTCCCATGTACTCGAAAGACAGGGTGCCAGAGCCTGCTTTTGTGAGGTAACTCGGCTCCATGGAAGTAAATAGCCCTCGATTTGACATATATGTTGGCGTTATTAACATGTCCAGTTGAGGATGAATATTCCAATAGAAGGGGGTTTCGAGTTCCGCTCCATCACTGTCATTCCAACCGATTGAGGGATATAAAAAGCCCGTGAGGCGGCCCTCTTCGGCAGGAATACGTAAATACGGAATATAAAAAATTGGAATATCAAGAACTTCAAAACGAGCGTGATATAAATCAGCAAAGATATCGTCTTGTTCTTTTTCTATTTTTCCTGCACTAAAGCGCCAGCTGTTGTCTTTGTCTGGGCAGGTTGTATAGGTGCCATTTTCCAGTTCGTAAAATTGAGTGCCATTTTTAAATACTTCTTTAGCTTGGCCTCGCCCTGGTGTACAGAGCATTTTGTATTTTGCATCAAAAAGGGTGGTGTTGTCTGTGGTAAGGTTGCTGAGTAAAGCATTTCCTGTCACGGAAAACTCACCATCATGGTAGAAAACATTGCCGTTTGCTGTGATGATATTTTCGGGTTCTTCTAGGGTGGCTCTGTCTGCTTTTATTGTTCGATGCGCTTGTTTTAAAATAACATCGCCGTCGTAGTATGATTTTTTGTTTAATTTAGATTTTGCTTGATCTGCCACAATGGTGATGGGGGCGTTGTTCGGATCGATGTCTCGTTTGCTAATAGGAATGCAACGATGCTCTGGTGCAAGGCAAGTTTGCTTTGGGATCACCAGATGACGATTGCTATCCTGGTTGATATTGGTGTCCTTTGCGATGGCGTGACCATGCAAAGCGAACCAAATCATACTGGATAAAATAATTCTGGTGTTCACTGGCATTAAAATCAGTCCTGTTATTGGCTTGTGGTACGGCTATATACCCCTCGCCTTTGAAGCTACTTGGGCGTTGGCTGCACTCGTTTAACCCCATCACATCGCTTTGATGCTCCAAGGTGTCACTCGCTTGCCGCAGGCGCGCAACTTTATTTGTCTTGGGTATAGAGGGTTCAGTATCCGCGACATTTTTTGAAATGAAGGTTATGATAATGCAAATTTGTCATATTCCCAAACTGGCTTAAAAAGCAATATATCAGTAGGTTATGATATTGTTATTTACACCGTATAAAATGGGCTAATTCACATATTTGTGTGGATTTTATCATATTAACCGCATAGAGAATCAAAATGGCTGTTTGGGGAAAAGTGCTCGGTGCATTCTTTGGTTTTTTGCTCGCAGGTCCGTTTGGATTATTTTTAGGTTTCTATTTAGGGCATAAGCTCGATAAAGCAAGGGCATCGGTTTCGTTTGGCGCTCGATTTAGTGGCAAAAACCAGCATGAAAATCAACAGGCGTATTTTCATGCCACCTTTTCTGTAATGGGGCACATTGCGAAAGCAAAAGGACAGGTCACTCAAAACGAAATTCGTTTAGCCATGATTTTAATGGATCGTATGGCGTTAGATACTTTTGCACGCCGTAAAGCGCAAGATGCTTTTCGTGAAGGAAAAACCGCTAATTTTCCATTAGAAGATGTATTAGACGATGTAAAACGCAGTTGTGGAGGCCGTTTTGACCTATTGCAATTGTTTCTTGAATTGCAAATTCAAGCCGCTTACGCTGATGGGCATCTGCATCAGAGTGAACTGGATGTTTTGCAGATTGTCGCTAATAAATTGGGTTTCTCCGCTTCGCAACTCGCTCAAATTATCGCGATGCAAGAAGCGGCGTTTCATTTTTATCAGCAAGGAGAAGGTGGGGGGCAACAACAGTGGAGCCCCGCTTATTCAGCAGCGCGGCTTGAAGATGCTTACAAAATATTGGGTGTAGAGCCTGGTGCGAGCACCCAATCGATTAAGCGCGCTTACCGTAAACAAATGAATGAGCATCATCCTGATAAATTGGCGGCCAGAGGATTGCCTCCAGAAATGATGGAAATGGCAAAACAAAAAGCGCAAGACATCCAAGCTGCATATGACATCATTAAAAAAGAGCAGGCAAAAAAAGAGTAAAAGAGAAGGGGCTGGGTAATGAAAAAAGAGCGGCTTTAAAAGATCTTTTTTCTTTTTCAGAATGTGATTGGCGTGAATGTTTGATGAACATTCACGCCATTTAAAAAAGCTGTTTCTTCATGA
>CAMRBZ010000089.1 GCA_947040595.1 uncultured Enterovibrio sp.
GTGATTAGAAAACCTCAGTGATCATAACGTATCTGTAAAAGTTTGCGACAGAACCGCTGTGGGACTTCCAAGCTCGGTACTCGCCACTACACCTGCTCCAATCCATCCGGCACTCATACCAAAAACATTCATATCACCTGCATTATCTTAATCATTTATCATTTTAAAAAAAAAAGAATCCTTTTTATATTTTAAAGACTCTTAGTTAGTAGAGAAAGACAAAATCTGTCTTCAACGTTTAAAAGAAGAATAATCATGAAAAAGAAAAATGTAATATTAACCACTTTATTTTCTGCTGCTGTTTTAGTTGCAAGTGGCAGTGCTTTTGCAGGATCTCTTGTTACTGTAACTTCAAACCAAAATTTTGAAAATACAGTAAGCTCACTTCAACAATCTATTGCCAGTAATCAAATGATGGTTATGGGTCGTTTAAATCAAGGAAAAGCATTGTCGATGACAGGCTTAAATATGAAAGGTGAAAGCTTTTTAATTGGTAACCCTCAATCAGGTAAAAAAATCTTTGGTATGTACCCCGAAGCTGGAGCTGTATTACCAATGCGTATGTATGTTTGGGAGCAAGGTGATCAAACTAAAATTGCTTGGTCTAATCCGAGTGAAACCTTTGCTTCTATTTCACCGAAATTAACTATGGCTGGTAATATGCTAGAAAATAAACTTCAAAAAATCGCAGTACAAGCTTCAGCATAATTAATATTAAGGTCATGTATGTATGAATAATAAAAATATAACCAAAGGTGAAGTTATTGCAATTTTAATTGCGATAATCTTTGCATCTGTCTCTCCATTATCATTAACAGCTGCTGCAACTGGAATTAGACCATTATCTTGGTTTGGAACTCATGCCATTATACCGGCGGTAGTTTTATGGGTTCTTCTTTTCATTTTTGCTAAAAAAATGAAATGGAATGAGTTAACACAAACTGCAAAGTTAGCTGTTATCTTTGGTATTATTGGAACTATTTCAATGGAAATTGTTCGTTCTATTGGCTTTAGATATTTCCATGGAATGCCAGGATCTCTACCGATGTTAATTGGTGTTCAATTAACTAACCAGTTTATGATGGGTCCAAATTGGTGGTCTAATTTAATTGGTTTTTCTGATCACTTTTGGAATGGTATTAGTTTTACATTTATCTATATTGCTCTTTTTGGTCGAGGGAAATTATGGTTAGCTATTCTGTATGTTTTAAGTATTGCTACTATTTTCATGGTTAGCCCTTTTATGAATATGCTTGGTGTAGGTTGGTTTGGCCATGAGTTTGCTCCGATTCGCTTTCCTTTAACTGTTTATGCCGCCCATATCGCTTGGGGTTTAACATTCGGTATGTTATTGATGAAAGCAAAAGTTACACCAGAACAACCTTTATTTACTGTTTTTAAAGATTTAATCACAAAAAATAAGAGGCGTCAGTAATGGGTAATGCTTCCAATTCGTTGTTGTGAACATAGCGGCTTTCTCCTGACAGCATTGAAATGCTGGAAGAGGATATGAATACTCAAGCTTTCAAATAAGATCTCAATAAGAGCTAGGTATCTAACACAACGAATTGGAGTCACTACCCAGTAATGAATAATAATCTATTGTTTGCTATTCAATCATTACCAATGAAATATAAAAACGTCGTCAATTTAATTGAAATCGAAGAATTGCATATAAAAGATATCTCTGCTTTAATTAAAATTAAAATAAATTTTTTAGAAAACGAAACAAAATATCATTTGATTAATGGAAAATTAATGTTTGATGAATATTTAACGGAAAGGAACTAATATGAATAATAAAGTCGTTGTAACTTTATATAAATGGGCTGGAAGTTGTGGCCCATTTAAAATAAAAATCCCTTGTGGTGAATGCACATTAACAAAAGACATTATTTTAGATATAAAAAAAACAGAATTATTAAATTATCCATTTGAATTAATTGAAAAAGATTGGCTGTCTAATTTAAAAGAATCATTACTTATTGGTGGGTGGCATGCACCAGTTGTTAGTGTTAATAATAAAATAATAAGTCAAGGAAAAGCTCTAAATAGAGGTGTCTTTATTCAAAGTATAATTGAAGAGTTTTCCAAAAGTCACCCGATAAAAGGAAATGTTTTATATGGTAAATCAGGATGTCATTTCTGTATAAAAGCAAAAGAACTCTTAAAAGAAAATAATATTGAATTCACTGAATACGATGTTGTAAAAAACAGTGTGGCATTATATGAAATGCTGCCATCGGTTAAATCAAAAATAAATAAGAAAACTCCGATCACCACACCTCAAATTTGGTTAGATAGCCAATACATTGGGGGGTTTCATGAGCTAGAAAAACATGTAAAAATAAAAAATTTATTAAAGCAAGGTCATTAATTTTATTATTTGGTTATGTTTTTATATCACTAATCACCGATGATGAATTAAATTATGCATTCAGTATTGAAAGGTAACTTACCGGTATAATTAGAATTATTTTTAGATTAATGTTTTTAATAAATTAAGGAATACTATGAAAGTATCAAAAAATATTATTATTTTAATTATAGTGTTTTCTTTTGTCGTGTTACTTAGTTTTCATTTAAAACAATGGATAACATTAGATAAAATAAAAATAGAACAACTTTATTTAAAAGAATTAATCCAACAATATTCATTGTCATCTAAAATTATATTTTTCTTTATTTATTTATTGGTCGCAGCATTCGCATTACCTATTGATACAATTCTTTCATTATTAGGTGGTGCATTATTTGGGTTTTGGTGGGGAGTTACGCTAGTTTCATTCTCAAGCTCAATTGGTGCTTGCTTTGCTTTTTTGTTAAGTCGTTTTTTTTTACGAAATCGGTTAGAAGTTAAGCTCGGAACACGTTTAGATAAAATAAACCAAGGATTAAATAATGATGGGATATTTTATTTGTTTATGTTAAGAGTTATACCCGTATTCCCATTTTCTTTAGTTAATATCCTTATGGGATTAAGCCATATTCGATTGCTTAACTTTTATTTCATTACTCAAGTAGGAATGCTTTTTGGGACTATTATTTATATAAATGCAGGTATTCAGCTTTCACAAGTAGACTCTTTAAAAGATATTGTTTCACCAGGTATTTTATTTTCTTTTGCTATTCTAGGCGTCTTTCCTTTAATTATTAAAAAAATATTCGATCTATATAGAGAGTCTAAAATAAAAAATTAATGGTTGAAATTGTAGTATTTTAATCCTAAGAGGGTTAAAATACTGAAAGTAGATACGAATATTTAAAAATATGAATAATAATCAGGTGCTTTATAAATATAATTTTCAGAATTAAAATCAAGTAAGTTAGTGTGCATGGATAGGGTTGTTTCAGAAAATATCATAAAGTTTAAAAATAAACTTTATCTTAAAATATATAGAGTTCCATATCTATTTTTTGGTATATAAGAGGTTAAATAAAGATCATGAAACAATATAGATAATTAATTATCGTAATGGTTATTAACCATAATTACAGTAAGACATGGATATAACCTTATCTATGATTTTCGATTTGAGTATTTAATTTATATTAAAAACTAGGCACTATTATTTTAATAAATTAGCTTTGGTTAAATGATAAATCACAAAAATATCCACTTACCTTTTTTCTTTATTTACTCGTTAGCCATATGGCGAAAAAACACTCTAAAAAATAAGGACACATTATGATTTTTCGACTTTTTTTAACTTTGTGTCTGTTTTGGAGTGGCAGTGCATTGGCCCAGCCATTCAAAGTCAATGACTGGAGTAGTGTGCTTAAACAGGCCAAAGGAGAAACCGTTTATTTAAACGCTTGGGGCGGTGATCCTAATGTGAATTCCTACCTGAGATGGGCCGCTAAACAGATCCAAAAAAAATATGATGTAAAACTGATTCAAGTCAAAGTTGCTAATATTGCCGAAACCACACAACAACTGTTAATAGAAAAACACGCCGGTAAAAATTATCATGGCAGTGTCGATATGGTGTGGATTAACGGAGAAAACTTTTATCAAATGAAGTCCAATCATCTTTTGTATGGTCCATTTGCAAAACAATTACCGAGCTGGAAATATGTCGACACCGCATTACCCGTCACCGAAGATTTTTCAGTGCCCACCGACGGTTTAGAAGCCCCTTGGGGCATCGGTCAATTGGTGTTTATTTACAACACGAAACAATTGCCTACTCCGCCCAAAAACTTCCAACAACTCCTGGCACTAGCTCAAGCGCATCCAGGTCAAATCAGCTACCCTCAACCGCCCAATTTTTACGGTACTGGCTTTCTAACATCGGCATTATTGGCGTTAACACATGACAAAACGGCGTTGTCGCAACCGATTAACCCTCAAATTCAAAAAGCCAAATTTGATCAAGTCACCGCACCACTTTGGGCGTATCTGGACAAATTAAACGCCGTAGCTTGGCAAGGGGGTCAACGTTTCCCCGCCAATAGCGCCCAAACAGAACAATTACTAAATGATAATCAATTGTTATTGGCCATTACCTTCAATCCGAATTCTGTTCCATTGGCAATTGAAAATGGCAATTTACCCGAAACCGCCAAAGTGTTTACTTTTACGCAAGGAGCGTTATCGAATGCGCACTTTTTGGCTATTCCATGGAACGCGAATGCCAAAGCAGGGTCTTTGGTGGCGATCAACTTCTTACTTAGCCCAGAAGCTCAACAACACAAATCCGACACACAGGTTTGGGGCGATCCATCCATTCTCAAACCAAAATATTTAGGGAAAAAAGAAGCGCAAGGTTTTCATTTATTTAAACCGCTAAAAGAACCTAATCCAACGTGGCAATCGGCTTTAAATTGGGCATGGCAACAGCATTATGGTCATTAATACATGCAATTAAAAGTGGCTTTTTGGTTGGCTTTATTAGTGGTTATGGGACCACTACTATTGGGTGTTGGAGGGTTAATATCACCACTCACTGTCCATGCATTTGAAAAAAACTGGCAAGTACTGTGGCAAGCGCCTGCCATTTGGCAATCCATCGGATTAACCCTTTGGATAGGTTTTGCGTCCACATTATTGTCACTTTGGGGCTGTTTTGCCATTCTACGACATTATGCCCATACCCCTCGCTGGCAACAAATGGAGCGGCGTTTATCACCTTTATTAGCATTTCCACACGTTGCAATGGCGATGGGCTTGGTGCTTTTATTATCACCGTCAGGATGGCTTTATCGTATATTTGCGCACTTAGGTTTTCAAACGGGCAATTTTTGGTCTCCCGTTCAAGATCAGTTTGGGCTTGGGTTGATTGGCGTTTTGTTTCTAAAAGAAACGCCATTCTTATTATTAATGAGTGCCGCATTATTGCCGCAGCTCAATACTACGAAACAATTACAAACCGCCCAGCAATTGGGATATCCAATCACGCAAGCATGGTGGAAACTTCTCTTTCCAGCATGGTTACCGCAAATGCGCTTACCCATTTACGCGGTGCTGGGTTATAACCTTTCGGTTGTTGATCTTGCTTTGATCATTGGTCCAACTCGCCCAGCCCCTTTTGCTGTACGAATTTGGGAATGGTTAAGTGTGCCAAATCTCAATTACCCAAATCTTGCCATTATTGGTGCTTGGATTTTGTTGTGCTTAATTTTATTGGTGTTTTTGTTTTGGTGGGGCACAGAATCGCTCTTTCTAATTCATTGTCGTCAATGGCGTTTTAACGGGGCAGATTCACATCACAAACAGACGTCCCCCATAACCAGTTGGCTGTGGTTATGGTTAACCCCTTTAATGATTGCCCCATTATTGTCAATTTGGTCATTCAGTTTGCGATGGCCCTATCCAAATTGGTTCCCCAAAACGTGGACATTGCGATTTTGGCAGCAACAAACCGACAATTTATTTGAATTATTGCAACAAAGCCTTTGGCTCGCCTTAGCTTCCACCTTAATTGCGTTAATTTGCACCGTGCTTATTTTGGAGTACCGCCACCGATATCAATGGGGATTGCCCCTGTGGATTGTCGCCTTACCGCTAGTCATACCCCCGCTATCCTTAATGCTTGGAGTGCAAACGTACTTGTACCAAATGGGCTCTCCTCACTATGCCCTTTGGGTACTCTGGGGGCACGTTTTTTTTGTCTTCCCTTATGTTTATTTAACCCTTAATGGCCCTTGGCAAAGTTACGATAAGAAGTGGGATCAAGCAGCAATGGGGCTGGGAAAAACACCTTGGCGAACCTTCTGGCAAGTGCGTTACCCACAATTATTATCGGCCATTTGGCTCAGTGCTGGGGTGGGGATTAGCGTCAGTTTGGCGCAATACTTGCCCACTCAAATGCTGGGCGCTGGGCGAATTACCACCTTAACCACTCAAGCCGTCGCACTGGCAAGTGGACAAGATCGACGAATTACCGCCATTTATGCCTTATTGCAAGGGATCTTACCCCTAGTATTTTTTATCATTACGTTATTTTTTAGTCAACGGAAGCGTCTATATGACTCTTAATATTCAAGATGTTACCCTCGAAATTAATGGCATAACCTTATTGTCTCATTTTTCATTGAACGTTAAAAAAAGTGACATTGCCACAATAATGGGCGAAAGCGGTTGCGGGAAATCCACGTTGCTAAAAGCCATTGCCGGTCAATTGTCCCCCTCTCACGTCATGAGTGGGCAAATTTGGTTAAACAATCAGCGTATAGACACACAGGCAGCGCATCAACGCCACATTGGATATCAATGGCAAGATCCTTGTCTTTTTCCGCATTTGAATGTTTGGGAAAACTTGGCGTTTGCTTTACCCAAATCCATTAAAGGCGTGCAACGCAAACAACGTGCAATCACCGCATTGGGTAACGTTGGGTTAGAGCATCTGAAAAATTATCACATTGCCAATGTCTCTGGTGGGCAAAAAGCCCGCATTAGCGTGATTAGAACCTTGCTCGCCGAACCGAATGCATTGCTCCTCGATGAGCCCTTTAGTGCTCTTGATAAACAACAGCGGATCCAATTTCGAGAATGGGTGTTCAAACACATTCAGCAACAAGGTATCCCTACGTTATTGGTGACACACGATCATGACGACGTGCCAGATAATACACACTGCCAACAGTGGCCAACAGGAAATAAAACATGCTAGATCGTCATCTTTTACCAAAATTACGCACCCCATTAAATGCCATTGCAACGTATTTAGAACACCGTCATGTAACCGCAAATCAAGTCACGCTGTTTGGATTTTTTATTGGGATCACTGCACTGCCTCTACTCGCTTTTCATGCGTATTTTTTAGCATTAATTATTATTTTAATAAATCGGCTATTGGACGGTGTCGATGGTAATTTAGCGCGACGACAAGGGGCAACCGATGCTGGAGGATTTTTGGATATTGGATTGGATTTTATCTTTTATTCCTCTATCCCATTTGGTTTTATCTTAGCGAATCCTACTCAAAATGCCATTGCAGGAGCATTTTTAATTTATGCCTTTATCGGAACAGGCAGCAGCTTTTTGGCTTTCTCTAGTTTGGCTGGCAAACATCAACTGAAAAGCCCCCATTACCCTCAAAAATCGTTTTATTATTTAAGTGGCATTACCGAAGGAACAGAAACTTTAATCTGTTTTGTCTTGTGTTGTCTGTTTTCTACAGACTTCTCTGTAATTGCTTATATTTTTGGGGCTTTGTGTTGGATTACGACCTTTAACCGCTTGTTTTTTGGCTTTAATACATTAAATAAATTTAAAAAAATCAGTAATCATGATAATTCAGCGTGTACGAACAGAGAGGATAGAAGTGGCGTCCTGAAAAAAGAAGAGTCATAAGATCACTGTGATTAGAAAACCTCAGTGATCATAACGTATCTATAAAAGTTTGCGACAGAACCTGCAAATTACCCCTTGGTTAAGCTCATGATAAATAATTAAATTAAAAAATAGTAAAATATTATGAATCCTTTCTAAGTTTTTATTGCTCTTAAAGGTAAGATAGAACTCATCATCACAAAAATGAGAATCCAAAAACACATAAATAAAATCTAATTATAAGGATACTATATGTTAACCAAGCTAAATCCAGGTGAAGCCTTCCCTGAATTGAAAATTAATTTATTTGATGATAGTCGTATTGAACTAGGTCATTCTAATTCCACTTCTTCATGGACAGCTTTTTTTATTTATAGAGGTAAGCATTGTCCTCTTTGTACTAAATATTTAAATGAATTAGAAAATTATAAAGATAAGTTTTCTAGTTTAAATATTAACATCCTTGCCATTTCTGCAGATTCTAAAACTCAATTAGAATCACATTTAAAAAACTTGACAATTACCTACCCTATCGGATATGGATTAACATTAGAACAAATGAAGAGTTTAGGGTTATATATTTCTACCCCTCGTTCAAGCGAAGAAACTGATCATTATTTTTCAGAACCAGCTTTTTTTGTTATAAATGAACATGGTAATATACAAGTTGTTGACATGTCTAACAATCCATTTTCTAGACCAGATATTTTGACATTATATAATGGTTTGAACTTTATTAGAAATAATAATTACCCTATACGTGGAACTTTAAAATATTAGGTAGTGACTCCAATTCGTTGTATGAGATATCTAACTCTTATTGAAATCTTGAGTATTCATACTCTTTTCCAGCATTTTAATGCTGTCAGGAGAAAGGAGCTATTGTTCACAACAACGAATTGGGAGCATTACCCGCAACTCGCTCTGATAAAACGGCTCGTAATTATTTAAGTTTCTTGAAATTAGCCGCTATCCGATTGTTTTTACGTAAGTTAGATAATTAAGGGACACAGCCTAGCGGGGTTCTGTCGCAAATTTTTAAAAAAATACGAAAGGCTCAAATTTCAAATACAGTTAGGCTGTCAGAGAATAGAGGATACCCCAAACAGATAAGTCATTAGGAAAATTGAGCGGATTCTGTTTAATTATACTCCAGGATCTCATTACTGGCTTTTTCATTTGTCAGATCGTTGCTCCAATAACGGGACGCCCTGAAAAAAAGAAGAGTCATAAGATCACTGTGATTGGAAATCCTAAGTGATCATAACGTATCCGTGATAGTTTTTATTTATTCATGTATTCTTGAATCATCATTCGTCCACGATGAATTCTGCTTTTTGCAGCCATTCGAGTAATTAACAATTTATCAGCTATCTCGCCAATAGACATTTCTTCTAAATCTCGTAATAAAATTACAGTTCTGTATTTTTCAGGTAAAGAATGTATTGCTGAAATCAAGTCTAGACGTAAATCAGTATTTTCATAATAAGAAAAAAGATCATTATAATCTTCAGAGAACTCATCTAAATTCTGAGTCGATTTCATTAACTTTGCACATTCTCTTCTAACAATAACCATCAACCATCCAGGAAAAGCTTCAACTGTTTTCAGAGTACCAATTCGACGCCAAATAATAGATAATGATTCCTGAACAGCATCATCAACATCATTAGAGTTACATTGTTTAAATGCCATTTTTTTGAGCGCGGGCTGCCAATCAATCAACAATTGTTCCGTAGCTAGTGAATTACCTTGTCTCGCTGATTCTATTAATTCATTTCGATCCATAACCAACACCTTAAAAAATTTCATTTTTGACCATATTTATTTTTCAACTCTACATTTAAAGTAAAAAATAACTATCCAGTAACTTACAGTAATAAATCAATATAGTTAATACAATTGTCCCTAAAAAAATAATTTTTCGGCTCTATGTTAAAGAGTGATAAAAACTCAGAAAAGATTCAAAATATATTATTTTTTTAAATTTAATTATTTATCAATATGTTAATAAATAATTAAGTGATTTTCTATCAAGATAATAGGTTCTGTCGCAAACTTTTACAGATACGTTATGATCACTGAGGTTTTCTAATCGGTAATGCTTCCAATTCGTTGTTGTGAACATAGCGGCTTTCTCCTGACAGCATTGAAATGCTGGAAGAGGATATGAATACTCAAGCTTTCAAATAAGATCTCAATAAGAGCTAGGTATCTAACACAACGAATTGGAGTCACTACCCATTATCTTATTGACCACTTCAATTTTTTAGCCATTATTTTTCTACTCACCCGATACATACCAATAACATTTTTTTGGTGAAGACAAAATAAAGTATCATATAAACTTCTAACAGCTCTTCCTTTTATGATAACTTTCCCATTTTTCATTTCTCCAATAGCATATTTATGACCAATAGAGATAATCATTCCACTATCATTATAAATAAAAGGAGTTAGTGTTTTTTCTTTTTCAAGATGTTCACTTAAACTATTTGCTAAATGAATTGCTGCTCGATTTGCTGCTTGAGCTTTAGGAGGAACAAAAGTATTATTTTCTTGAGGAATAGAAGCGCAGTCACCTAAAGAGAAAATGAAATTACTAACCGTTGTTGTCAAATCTTGATTTACTTCAATTTGATTAAGTTTATTAAATTTAAAGTCTCCTAATGATGTTATCCAATCAGGAGCTTTGATACCAGCAGTCCAATACTGTAAATTTGCTAATAATTTCTCTCCATTTATAGTTATTGATCCATCTTTGTCTACTTTAGATACCCTTGTTCCTAAATATAAATTCACTCCAATTTCTTTTAATTTCAATTCTGCTTGTTGGGATAATTTTTCTGTTAAATGTGCCAGTAAGCGCTTGTTGGATTCAATTAAATTAATGTTGATATTTAATTCTGGATTGAATTTTTTAAACTTTTTACTAGCAGACATTATTTCGGAAGATAGTTCAACACCAGTAGCTCCGCCACCAATAATGTTAATGTAAGTATCACCTTTACTATATTTAAAAATTAGTTCTAGCTTCTTCCAAGCAATAACTGCTTGATAAGTAGAGTCTAAAAATAAACAATTCCCTTTAGCATCAGGAGTTCCAAAATCATTGCTAATTGCACCAGTAGCAATAATTAAATAATCATAGTTTAAAGTTTGTTTTTTATTTTTACCTTCAATGTAAATTGTTTTGTTTTTAATGTTTATTTTTCTTAGAAATGCTTCAATATAAGAATAACCATAACGATAACTATGACTAAAGTAACTAATTCCATCAATTCTCTCATCAAAAGTACCAGTAGCAACCTCATGTAACTTAGGTTTCCAATAATGATGACTTTCAGGTTCAATTAATGTGATCTTATGTTTTTTTGAGAGTTTTTTCCTTAAATTAGTTAAAAGCTCTAATCCTGAAGCGCCCCCACCGGCAATGATAATATGCGACATATAATACCCTTAATGATAAATAAAATTTATTTTTATAATGTTTTTTTGAATGAAATAATAAGTAGTAACTTACTACAGTTTTTATTAGGGTCTTAATAGTTGCTTTAACGTCATAATATTTCTTGGTTGCCAACAAATATTGAGAATAAAAAATCGGGAAAATAGACCTTGAACTTCATTCTAGAGCAATATATTTAATTTCCACTGGATTTTTAATCAAACGACTAAAACGGTTAAAAGGTAAACTTCTTACGAATTTATTGTGCCTGAATAGCAACGAGACACAACTCTTTTTAAGAAAAACCCAAACTATAAAAAGCAGCTGAAACTAAACACCAAACTTTTTATCGAAAGAGAAACTCATTATTAGTAATATGCTTTTCTGCCGGAAAAACGCTCGAATAAATAGACTATGCATCGGTCATAAAATAGCAAATTGAAGTATTACCCAATAATATTAATAGTCGATTTAATGTTGCTTTTGTAGGTAGTGACTCCAATTCGTTGTGTTAGATACCTAGCTCTTATTGAGATCTTATTTGAAAGCTTGAGTATTCATATCCTCTTCCAGCATTTCAATGCTGTCAGGAGAAAGCCGCTATGTTCACAACAACGAATTGGAAGCATTACCGCTTTTGTACGACGACTAAAAACATGACACAGTACTTTTCGTTTGACTCGATCATACGTATAAAACAACCATCTAGGTTTCTTTTTCGCGCCAACAAAAAACCACTGCTCATCCATTACTGCACTGATAATAATCGTATTTTTCTCATTGATAATAGGAGGTCTATTAAGGGGCTTTGATTTTTTTAAGTGCCTAAGCACCATATTTAAACTGATCCCCAATACACGAGATGTATCTCGGCAACCAGAGCCACTCATTGCTATCGCAACAATTTTTTCGTGCATTCCAGGATCAGAGCCTTTCATTGAATAATCCGTTTGAAAAGTATGCCTACAGTAAGTGCATTGATAACGTTGATGTCCAGACGTTGAGTGTCCATTTTCACGAATGATCTTTGAGCCATCATACTTAGGACATTGAAGAGAAAGCATCACCATAATAATCACTATTTAAAGATCTAAAACTTAATAATAGTTTAAATCAATAATCTAGGAGCGCTACCCTAGTTTGAAACAATGTATGATAAAGTGATTGGTTGGTACTTAACTACACATCATTATCAATAAACTAGGTTCGCCATTGATTTTTACTTTAAACGGTTAAAAACTTCTAGCCAATTTATGTGATGTGATAATTAATTATTCATAATTACTGCTCTATAAAAAATTCATCTTATATTTTTTTTGAATTTCCAATTATAGAACCCATTATAATACCATAAATAACATGTCCCATTAAAGCAACCATTGCAGCAGGAAAACTATGGAAAAATAATCCCTTTCCAGCCATTGGTATAATTACTAACATAGCAGTTAAATAAATAGGTATTAAGTAAATTATACCTTTAAACCATCCTGGTCCTGGAATTCGCTTATAAGCAATTAATAAATAACTTAGAGGAAATACAATTATTCCGATAGCAAAGTGTATAATTATACCAACAGTTTCTGAAGAGTGAATCATACCAGCAATCATATTGGCAATATTCATTGGATGGCCAATAATATGAGGAGCTATGAACTCACCCATAAAAGTAAAAGCTAGGGTACCCAACGCCCCCCCAAGTAAGGCTTTTAATATGTTAGTAGTTGACATCTTAGCTCCTTTGCAATCTACATATTTAAATTTTCTAGATGATTTATTTAAAAGTCCAAAGACAGATTTTGTCTTTCTCTACTAACTAAGAGTCTTTAAAATATAAAAAGGATTCTTTTTTTTAATAAAAAAAGGATTATGTATCCAATTCGTTTTTACCCATAAAACTCTCGTTCAATAAAAGTGCCAAT
>CAMRBZ010000090.1 GCA_947040595.1 uncultured Enterovibrio sp.
TCCCTTTGAATCTTTAAAAGGTTATCGTGTGTCGGTTATTGTTGAGATCTAGCGGGTACCCAAGGTTAATTACTGAACATCCCCTTTAAATCGAAAAGATGCAACCAAGGAACGTGCCTCAAGGGCACATTGATTCGAGAAGTATTGAACGAAGAGATCTTGATGAATTAATCATGGCTGCCCACATTCATATCAATATGAATCTATATTCATCTTGATATGAATCCATATTCATCTTGAACAATGACACTTTTAATTAAACTCGTTTCGCTCTTTTTAATGTATCCCGTCGCCTTTGACGCTGCGTGGGTGTTGGCGACACTCGCTCAATCCAATCACATACTCCATCTATACCCGTCGCCTTCGAATCTGCGTGAGTGTTCGCTACGATCATTTAGCCCAATCACAGAGTCCATCTATGTTCAGGGGCTTTACTTACTGCAGGCACGCAACTTCAAGTGTCTTGGGTATATCATATATGCTCAGGGGCTTCACTCGCTTGTCGCAGGCGCGCAACTTCAATTACTTTGGATAGGCCACAGAGTCTCTTTTCTATCGCTTGGTATGCAGGTTATTAGTACAATCTAAAAATTATATTCAAAAAGAATGAGGATAAAAATAACAGACATAAAATAAAGCACTCATTTTTTTATCGTACAAAAAATGAACATTTAAATCTTCCTCTTCTATTCCCCAAATATTCTTCATAATTAGTTGCGATTTTCATCCCTTGTCATGTTATTTTGTCTCTAATTTTTTATGAGAAAGATGTTAAATTGTTCCTGTTATGAGCGCATCTCTTGATTTTTTAACCCAGATGACTCGGTCATATTATACCCATTGCTTTTGCTTGCTAGTGAGTATTGGCCTAGACCATTTCCTTAAATTATATATTCTCCCTCTTCTCATAAAAGTTCACTCACTTAACACCTAAACGCATCTTCAATGGCAACAGGTATATTAAATTAATTGTATAATAACAAAGAAGAATAAATATGGAATTAGTAGAAAATTTATTGCACGCTTTTAACACAGACGTCGTTAATTTTATTATTTTAAGCCTGATGTTTGGTATATTCATTTTAGGTATATTTTTTGCTAAGAATGAAAAACAAAGCGAATTTGTACAATATATCCCCACTTTATTAACGACCATCGGTATTTTTGGTACATTCTTTGGTATTGTTCTAGGTTTGCTTGCATTTAATCAATCCGATATTGAAGCGAGTGTTCCTCCCTTGCTTGATGGATTAAAAAGCGCTTTTATTACGAGTTTAGCGGGTATATTTTCGTCTCTAATATTTAAAACACTATCCACATTTTCATTTTTAAAACCCAAAGCACACCTAGAAAATATCGAACATGCAAGCCCTGAAGCCATTCTTAGGGCAATCCAAGCTCAGCTAGAACAAACAAAAATACTGAAAGAAGCCCTAGTAGGAAATGAAGAATCAAGTCTCTGTAGTCAACTAAAAATACTCCGCGCTGACATGAACGACAATGCCAAATTATCAATAAAAAATCAGACCGATCAACTCAATAACCAACATACACAAGCCCTCCAACAGCAAGAAAATTTTAAAGCCTTTTCTCAGCAGCTTTGGATAACTCTCCATGATGTCTCAAATAGCTTGTCAAAATCAGCCACAGAACAAGTCATTGAAGCTTTAAAGCAGGTGATCAGCGACTTTAATCAAAATTTGACAGAGCAATTTGGTTCAAATTTTATGCAACTCAATGAGGCAGTTCATAAATTAGTTGATTGGCAAGAAAATTATAAATGGCAGCTAGAGGAAATGAGTGAGCAATACGCACAAGGTGTCGAAGCAATATTTAAAACTCAAATCGCGGTTGCACACATCAGTGAACAAAGCAAAACAATCCCTGAATCTATGCATGATCTAAAAAGTGTTTTAGAGGTGAATCAACATCAACTATCAGGGCTTGAACGTCATCTTGAAGCTTTTAGCATGATGCGTGATGAAGCAGTAAAAGCGGTACCTGAAA
The DNA here is from genome assembly GCA_947040595.1 of uncultured Enterovibrio sp. Lineage (GTDB taxonomy): Bacteria > Pseudomonadota > Gammaproteobacteria > Enterobacterales > Vibrionaceae > Enterovibrio. The sequence goes on from CAMRBZ010000090.1 coordinate 2,008, forward strand.
TTCGTTCGCAAGTTCAAAATACGGTCAATGATATTTCAGAGGCGGTCAGTACGGCCACGGATCATTACAAACGGCTTCTTAGTGACTCTGATCAATACATTAAAACACACACAGAAACTTCGAATGAATTCCTTCATCAATTTACCAGTGAAACACAAAAAAGCATCAAGAGTGTAGAAGAAATGGCTGTAACCTTGTCCACTGAAACACAAAAAAGCATCAAGAGTGTGGTAGAAATGGCCACAACCTTGTCCACTGAAACAAAAGATGTTTCAAATACAATAAAACAAGCCAATCAAAATTTACTGACCGACACTCAGCAGATCAGAGAAATGGTCATTACATTGAGTGAAGAGTTACAAGAAAGATTAAATGATGTCATTCATGATGTTGCAAACCAACAAATAAACCAAGCAAAACGCACTTTTGATGCCATGGAAGAGCAAGTAAAACAGCAAGTAGGTTTAACAGCAGAAGCGGTAGATGCGCAACTTAAGCTCATTGATAGCGCAATGCAACTAGAAATAAACCGAGTCATGAATGAAATGGGACAAGCATTAGCTCAAGTGAGCGGTAAATTTGTTGAAGATTACGTGACGTTAACCAGTGCAATGAATGACATTATCAATCAACGAGTCGCCTAATGGAAAAGATATTTGGTAAGAGCAATGCTTCGCAAGAGAGCGGAGATCATTGGCTCAGCGTTTCTGATCTCATGGCGGGTTTAATGATAGTTTTTTTATTTATTGCTATCGTGTTCATGATGATAACTCAAAAAGAAAATAACAAAATTAAAAATGTGGCACTCGCTTATCAAAATAATCAAGTCGCCATATTTGAGGCATTAGAGAAAGAATTTAAACAAGATCTTGCCCAATGGGGAGCAACCATTGACAAAGAAACACTGGCCTTTAACTTTCAATCTCCCGATGTTTTATTTGCAAACAACGCAACAGCCTTGAGTGAAGCCTACAAAGAAATACTCAATGATTTTTTTCCAAGGTATATTCAAGTATTAAGCCCTTATCGCGATTCATTGGATGAAATTAGAATTGAAGGCCACACATCCAGTGCAGGCTTACGTGGTTCAACAAAAGCTAAAGCCTATTTTTATAATATGCAGCTTTCACAAGGAAGAACGCGGGCAGTATTAGAATACAGTTATGCTTTGATGCCAAGTGAAGCTGAATGGATCACTGAAAATATTGCTGCAGTTGGTTTTTCATCTTCGCGTTTAATTAAAACAAATGGCATTGAAGATATCGCCTTGTCTCGCCGCGTTTCATTTCGAGCCATCACAAATGCAGACATTCAAATAAAACGGATATTGGAGAACCAATTGTGAAACTTAACGTTGATTTGAGTGCATTGCATCTGGCTATTGCGCCTTTAGGTCAAATAATCACTCATTTTTCAATAACAAGTCAGTCAAATGAATTAAAAAGTATTGGAAGCCATTTAATAAAAGGTTTGATCCTTGGAAAGGATATTCAACTTAACGAAATTGATGCCTCTGTTGGTGTATTAAATTACAAGGGATATCAAGTTATGTTATATATACCAGACCAAGGAAGTAACATTTTAAACATCATTAAAAATGGAAAACAAAAGATAGCAAAAAAAATACATATTGCTGAATGCAAAACCATCATTGAAATGAGAGAAGGAGGAAGATTTAATGACAGATATGACGTCATCAGTCGAACCGATGGGTTATTTCCCGTTTTTGGTGTTGACATTAACACAAAAGAAGAACACAAAGGTGAGTCCGATTTATCCGTTTGCCAAAATTGCCTAACTCAACTTCATTATTTAAAATTTCCAGAATTAAGCTGGGATAAAAAATTACGCTTTGTTAATGCATTCTCATATATTCAATTCTTCGAAAACTTCAGTTCGTACTTTAAATCCTTGCCCAAAGCCACTGCAAGATTTCACTCTGGAGACTACACCCCTGATTGGACATCTATATCATCAAAAATAAGAAATGAATTAAATTATACCTGTGAACAATGCGGTGTTGAATTGAAAGAGGATTCAAAATTATTACATGTTCACCATATTAACGGAAATAAAACAAATAATACCCGTGAAAACCTAAGGGCGCTCTGTGTTGATTGCCATAAAAAACAACCTCATCATGATCATCTGTATGTCAGTAATGAGGATGTATTAAGAATTAATACATTACGTCGAGAACAGCATAAATTTGATGTTTTTGACTATAACACGCTCCAAGAATGTGCAGATACGGCTCTTGACGGTTTATTACAAAAATGCCAATCCTCAAAATTAGCATCGGGTGAATTAGGCATCATGATAAAAGAAAAAAATCAAGTTATCCCCATCGATCTGTGTTGGCCAAGACGTAAAGTCGCCGTATTAATAAATATGGATAACGCCCATATATTGGAAAGTAATGGATGGAGTGTTTTTTCCGCATTTAACGCCCTAAGAGATTTTGAATCATTTCAAAATAAAGTCCGATGATTTATTGCATCATGCTTAAGTGAAAAGACCCTATAAAGATGTACACCGAAGACAAACGAAGCCCCTGAGATACCCGTCACCTTTGAACCTGCGTGGATGTTAGCTACGCTCATTCAGCTCAATCACAAAGTCCATCTATGCTCAGGGACTTCACTCACTTGCCGCCTAGACGCAAGTTCAAGTATCTTGGGCAGAACAGAAAAACAATGTGATTGGGCTTCTCGACTGCAGCCAATAACCAGAGCGACACGAGGCATGTTCATTATTTAAGTAATGCGTCGAATAAGAAAACTGACATACACAAAAGTGAATTCGGTATGCTTCTTGAGTGTTCAATGTGTGCAGGCAACATTGTTTAAAAACGTTCACGCTCTCAGCCTGAGCCCCCTTCATCTTCAAAGATCGCGGGCATTAAGCGCTCTTCAAGATTGCCCTTAAAAAATATCTTAGGTTTAAAGCGATTTAAATTGTTATCGAACACTTGCGCAAAACAGCGTTGCCATGAGTGCTTTCCTCTAAGTTCACGAGAGAGTTGCTTTGCACAAGTAAAATTGATAGACAAGGAGTTTGCGCCAATGGGATTGAAAATAAACATTTTAACCTTCATAACTAGAAGGTCATAAAAAATAAAACAAGGAATTAAGCATGCAGAATCCATTATTAACATTCACAGATTTACCTCCGTTCTCAAAAATAAAACCTGAACACATTCAACCTGCCGTTGAACAAATGATTCAAAATTGTCGCACCGCAATTGAAACCGTGCTGCAAAACAACACAACCCCAACCTGGGACAACATTTGTGCTCCACTCGCGGAAAGTGACGATAAATTAAGCAGAGTTTGGTCTCCTATCGGCCATATGAATGCCGTTGTTAACAGCCAAGAACTTCGTGAAGCCTATGAGGCCTGTTTACCTCTTCTTTCTGATTATTCAACCTGGGTCGGTCAACACAAACCCCTTTATGAAGCTTATAAAGCAATAAAACAGGGAGACGAATTTAACTCTTTGTCTTGCGCAAAACAAAAAACCATCAACAACGCACTGCGTGATTTCGAGTTATCCGGTATTGCTCTTTCCACAAATGATCAAGTTCGTTTTGGTGAAATAAGCAAACGCTTGTCTGAGTTGTCCTCCAAGTTTTCAAATAATGTTTTAGATTCCACAATGGCTTGGAATAAACACATAGAAAATGAAGACGAATTATCAGGAATGCCAAAATCGGCTCTTGCCGCAGCAAAGGCCCAAGCCCAAGCAAAAGAATTAGACGGCTATCTTTTAACATTAGATATCCCTTCTTATCTTCCTGTTATGACCTACTGTGATAACCGCTCATTGCGTGAAGAACTTTATGAAGCCTACTGCACTCGCGCATCAGACCGTGGTCCGAATGCGGGGAGGTGGGATAACACAGATTTGATCAATGAAACATTGATCCTCTCACATGAACTCGCGCGTTTACTTGATTTTGCAAGCTACAGTGAACTTTCTCTCGCGACGAAAATGGCAAACTCAACAGAACAAGTGCTCACCTTCTTAAATGAATTAGTGGAAAAAGCCCGCCCTCAAGGTTATGAAGATTTAAAACAGCTACAAGCATTTGCAAAAGAAAGTTTTGGCGCTGATTCATTAGAGTCCTGGGATATGGGCTATTACGCAGAAAAACTAAAACAGCATCAATACAGTATTTCAGATGAAGAACTACGCCCTTATTTTCCAGAAAATAAAGTCATAGCAGGTCTTTTTGAAGTTCTTAATCGTGTTTTCGGCATGAGCGTAAAGCAACGTGAAAACATCGATGTATGGCACGAAAATGTCTCTTTTTATGATATTTTCGATTCAAACGGAGCCTTGCGGGGGAGTTTCTATCTTGATCTTTACGCCCGAGAGCACAAAAGAGGCGGAGCGTGGATGGACGAATGCCGAGTTCGTCGTTTAACGCAAAGCAATGACCTTCAAACTCCCGTCGCTTATCTCACCTGTAACTTTAACAAACCTCTTGAAAATCAATCGGCTCTTTTTACTCATGATGAAGTCGTCACTTTGTTCCATGAATTTGGGCACGGTATCCATCACATGCTGACACGCGTCGATGAATCCGCTGTTTCTGGGATCAATGGCGTGCCTTGGGATGCGGTCGAGCTTCCAAGTCAATTCTTAGAAAATTGGTGCTGGGAAGAAGATGCACTGGCTTTCATTTCAAGTCACTATGAAACAAGCTGCCCTCTTCCAAAAGAGATGCTAGACAGAATGCTGGCGGCGAAGAATTTTCAATCTGCGATGGGGCTTTTACGCCAACTTGAATTTGCGTTATTTGACTTTACGCTCTTCACGCAATTTAACCCAGAAGACGGCCCTCGCGTACTGGAAACATTAAAAGAAATCAAAGAGCGCGTCGCCCTGATGCCATCACCTGAATGGAATCGTTTCCCACACGCGTTTAGCCATATTTTTGCAGGCGGCTACAGCGCAGGATATTACAGCTATCTTTGGGCCGAAGTCCTTTCATCTGATGCATTCAGTCTTTTCGAAGAAGAAGGCATATTTAACAAAAAAACGGGAGCCTCATTTTTGGAAAATATATTAGAGCGAGGAGGCAGTGAAGAGCCGATGACCTTGTTCAAACGTTTTCGCGGACGCGAGCCTTCAGCAGATCCGTTACTTCGCCATCGCGGGATCTCAAAATAACCCATTATTTGAATAAATATACCCGTAGTTATTGAAGATGCGCGCCTGCGGCAAACGAGTGAAAGCCCTGAGCATAGATGGACGATGTGATTGATCTTAAGCGAGCGCAGCCAACACCCACGCAACGTCAGGTGACGGGTATAGACTCTCGATGTTTAATCGCTCCAGGGCGCCAAAGAAAAAGCCAGTGAGCATGGATAGAGGATGTGATTGAGCTTTAAAAAGGCGCCCAACAAGGCTTCATATTCAAAGGGGAAAATAAACAATCTGATTGACCTTCGGATGCGCCGCTAAAAACGCTTCATCGCCAAAAACGAAAAGTATAAAGCACGGCAATGCCGTGCTTTTATTTATATCAAAGAGAAAAATATGATTGCTCACCTAGCAACAGAGCAATTTCCAATCATTTTCAGTGTGCATGAAAGATTCTGCAGCACACTTTTCACTCATTAATGCATTATTTTTTAGGTAATCTTCTGGAAATATCAGGTTCATTGTGTCGCCATCTACCTTTAATATAACGGGAGGAATGGCTTTTTTGTCACGGCAGTGGCACAAAATAATAGCAAGGCGCAGAAGACGTAATCCGCGATTCGCACTTTTTATAGACATAGCCTCGCCTTTTTCAATCGGAAAAAAATCACCGTGATAAGAACGAAACCAAGCCGCTAATAAACGTTTTTGCGCACCTGTAAACCCGGGTAAATCCAAATTATGCAAAAGATACGCAGCATGTTCAGTGTCTTGTTTGAACGCGACACTTAATCCAATTTCATGTAGTCTTGCGGCCGCTTCAAATAGCATTTTTGAGACAGCCTCAGGAAGCCATGATTCATCGCATTGATTCAAAAGAAAAAACAACGTTTTCCTTACATTCTCAGCCTGTTCAATGTCCACAAAAAAACGAGACTGTATGCTGTTTATCGTACGCTGGCGCACATCTTGATTTTGTACCGTATCAATCATGCTATATAGCAAACCCTCACGCAGCGCCCCGCCCGCAAGAAGCATAGAGTCAATATCAAAGGTTTCAAAAATCGCAATAAGAATGGACAAGCCACTTGGAAAAACCAACGCACGATCATATACCAAACCGTTAATTTCCAGTCGTTCAAAATGACCACAATCAATCAGTTGATCACGAATATGGTGTAATTTTCTTAATGTGATAGTTTCATCCAGCCCCTGACAAAGCATGACGCTTTGTAGCGCTTGCACCGTTCCGCTCGCCCCAACGCATCGGCTCCAACCTAAATGGCAGTATTGTTTAGAAATACGGGAAAGAATCTGCTTTGCACTTTGAACTGCATTGTCAAAATTCGATTCATTCAATACACGATCACCAAAATAGCGCTCAAGCCAAGTCACACAGCCCATATTGAGGCTCGTGAGCGCGATAGGCTCAAAACCATCTGCAATAATGACTTCTGTGCTTGCCCCTCCGATATCCACAGCAAAACAGTCCCCTTCACCCCCAGTGGTATATGCCACCCCTTGAGAAATGATATGGGCTTCTTCTTCACCAGAAATCACCTTAATAGGAAACCCCAAAATACGCTGCGCTTTTTCAAGAAAAACATCTGCATTTTTAGCATGACGAAGCGCGGCAGTAGCCACAATACGAATATGGTCTGGGTGGATGCTTTGAAGTCTTGAAGAAAAAAGAGCAAGACAAACCCAGCCTCGCTCCATTGCTTCATTATCTAGGATAAAATTCGAGTCTAAACCCGCAGCAAGACGCACTTTGCGTTTTATTTTTTCCAAAATCTGTATGCAGCCTTGGACCTCTCTTGCTACCAACATATGAAAACTATTAGAACCAAGATCAACCACTGCATAGTAAGGGGAACTCTGATTAAACATACATTGTGTTCCCCTTCGATAGCTTAAGTTTTGTGTGTAGATGGACGGCGACCACGGCCTCGAGGTTGCCCTGGCGCAGTTCGACGGGTATTAATTTGACGTGTGCGCAACATTTTTATTGGCGCCGGAAGATCTTTCAATAATGCATCTTCGCAGTATTCAGAAACAGGGATCGAATGCGTAATGTAACTCTCAATTGCAGGTACATTAACCGCGTATTCTTCACAAGCAAAGCTAATTGAGATACCACTTTCTCCTGCTCGCCCCGTCCGACCAATACGATGAACATAATCTTCTGCATCATCGGGTAAATCATAATTAAAAACATGTGTCACTTGAGGAATGTGGAGCCCTCGCGCCGCAACGTCTGTTGCAACTAAAACATCAATGCTTCCTTTGGTAAATTCTTCAAGAATTTTAACGCGCTTTTTCTGAGGAACATCCCCCGTTAATAAGCCCGCTCGAATCCCATCAGCCACTAAATGTCCCCAAATTTCGTCACAACGGTGCTTTGTATTTGAAAACACAATCGCACGCTCTGGCCATTCTTCTTCAATCAAGGTTTGTAACAAAGCCATTTTATTGTTGTTAGACGGATAAAACAGCTCTTCTTTTATGTTTTTTCCTGTTTTTTGTTCGGCTTCAACCACCACATGTTCAGGATTTGTCATGTGTTCAAAAGCCAATTCCTGCACACGGTAAGACAAGGTTGCAGAAAATAGCATATTGATTCGTTCAGCCGGAGCTGGCATTCGGCGGAATAAAAAACGAATATCTTTAATGAATCCGAGATCAAACATACGATCGGCCTCATCAAGCACAACCGCTTGAATGGCACTTAAATCAATGACTCGCTGCTTATAAAAATCAATGATACGACCACAGGTACCAATCAAAATATCGACACCTTCGTCTAAAATCGCTTTTTGCTTATCGTATGCTTCACCGCCATAAGCTAAGCCTGCAGTCAGGGAAGTGGAGGCCAACAAAGGAGCTGCATCGTTGTAAATTTGAATCGCAAGTTCGCGCGTAGGTGCCATAATAATCGCCCGGGGACAATTTTGTTTACGATGAGAAGGAGCTCCTGTCGTTAATAAGTGGTTAAAAGTTGCAGTCAGGAACGCCAGAGTTTTACCTGTCCCTGTTTGAGCCTGTCCTGCGATATCTCGGCCGGAGAGCAATACCGGCAATGCCAACGCTTGGATTGGGGTGCAATTATAAAACCCTTTTTCATCCAAACCTTTGATAACATCGGCATGTAAACCGAAGCTGGCAAATTTCTGCTCTGTGAGATGTGTCATTTTCATCCACATAGAATATCAGCTTAAGCTTGCAATACGAAAGTGAATACATTCAAATAGTGCGATGATTTTCTGGTTAATATATCACCAGAGGAAAAAGTAATCTTTTGGAGTACCAAAATGAACAACAAAATTTTGCAACTGACTGACGATAGCTTCGAAACTGACGTGCTTCACGCAACAGGTCCTGTACTCGTTGATTTTTGGGCAGAATGGTGCGGACCTTGTAAAATGATCGCTCCCATTCTTGATGAAATCGCGGATGAATACGAAGGTAAAGTCACAATAGCAAAACTAAATATCGACCAAAACTCAGGAACCGCACCAAAATACGGCATCAGAGGCATTCCAACACTTTTACTTTTTAAAGATGGCGCGGTCGCTGCAACAAAAGTGGGTGCAGTCTCTAAAACACAGTTAAAAGAGTTTTTAGACACGAATATCTAAAACAATGTATCGCCGTGTTCCATTTAGGCTCACGGCGAACGTAATGACAACTCATTTACGATTACATTAAAGACTTCAGGTATATATGCTAGACAGTGAGCGAAACAGGTGCTAACTTATTGCACGTGAACTGTTCGTCCGTTCATTTCTTTTTCACATCCTAATTCTCTTAACCAAAATTATTCCCGACTTTGACTGATAAGACACCAATCAATATGAATCTTACCGAACTGAAGAATAAGGCCGTCGCAGAACTGGTTGCCTTAGGCGAAAGCATGGGTATCGAAAATCTTGCGCGTCTACGTAAACAAGACATTATTTTCGCTATTTTAAAACAACACGCGAAAAGCGGCGAAGATATTTTCGGAAACGGCGTACTCGAAATTCTTCAAGACGGTTTCGGCTTCCTACGCAGCGCTGACTGCTCCTATCTTGCTGGACCAGATGATATTTATGTCTCTCCAAGTCAAATTCGTCGATTTAACTTGCGCACTGGCGACACTATTTCAGGAAAAATTCGTCCACCAAAAGACGGTGAGCGTTATTTCGCACTCCTGAAAGTAAACGAAGTTAATCACGACAAACCTGACAACGCACGCAACAAAATTTTATTTGAAAATTTAACACCGTTGCATGCCAATGAGCGCATGATCATGGAGCGCGGTAACGGCTCAACCGAAGACATCACTGCACGCATTTTAGATTTGGCCTCACCTATAGGTAAAGGACAGCGCGGTTTGATTGTCGCACCGCCAAAAGCAGGTAAGACCTTATTATTACAAAACATCGCTCAAAGCATTGCCCATAATCACCCAGAGTGTGAATTGATGGTGCTTCTGATTGATGAGCGCCCAGAAGAAGTGACCGAAATGCAGCGCTTAGTTAAAGGCGAAGTAATAGCTTCAACCTTTGATGAGCCAGCAAGCCGCCATGTACAAGTGGCTGAAATGGTAATTGAAAAAGCAAAACGCCTTGTCGAGCATAAAAAAGATGTCGTAATTTTACTCGATTCAATCACCCGTTTAGCACGTGCCTATAACACCGTTGTTCCAAGCTCAGGCAAAGTTTTAACCGGTGGTGTTGATGCCAATGCTCTACATCGACCAAAACGCTTTTTTGGCGCCGCTCGTAATGTAGAAGAAGGTGGAAGCCTGACCATTATTGCAACAGCCTTGGTAGATACCGGCTCTAAAATGGACGAAGTTATTTACGAAGAATTTAAAGGTACAGGTAACATGGAACTGCACCTGTCTCGTAAAATTGCTGAAAAACGTGTATTCCCGGCCATCGACTTTACCCGTTCAGGCACGCGTCGTGAAGAATTACTGACCAAACCTGACGAAATCCAAAGAATGTGGATTTTGCGTAAAATTGTTCATCCTATGGGTGAAATTGAAAGCATGGAATTTCTCATCGACAAATTAGCGATGACAAAAACGAACAATGATTTCTTTGAAGTCATGCGTCGTCAAAAATCATAAATTCCAAGCACACACAAAAAACACCGCCAAGTAGTGGTGTTTTTTTATAGCATTACTTTATTCAAAAATATCCATGCTCCCCACCATCCTTAAGTGAAAGCGTAAATTTATTCCTTTGTTCAACGGCTAAAACCAACATAAGGGCATTATTTGCGCACCAAAACCTACAAGAACTTCGGATGCTTTTTGAAAAATCGAACCCAAAACCTGCAACCCTTGAAATAGGTCTGACCTCTAAAAGAGATCCCAACTTAGCACTGAGATTATCAAGATGTACATTCAAAACACTTAACGTTACGCGCCTGCGCCAAGTAAGTGAAGCCCCTGAGCATATACCAAAGATATTTGAAGTTGCAGGTAAGCGGCAAGAACGAAAAGCCCTTGAGAATAGATACTCTGTGATTGGGCTGAATGAGCCTAGCCAACACCCACGCAGCTTCAAAGGCGAGGGGTATAGTAACAATGATTCAGAGTTCGGATCGTTTTCGATGAGAGTACAGGTTTTCTCTGCATCATAGAGAAATCCATCATATCCAATGGTTGACGGTTTATTTAACTTCACGATTTCAGCAAGTTATTTTGACCATCCTTTAAAGACGTCTCGGTTCCCTTGTGCGACATCCAGTGTGACTAACATTGTCATATGGTTCGTGCTCATATTTAATAGCCGTTCCAGTAAATATTTGATCATTTTTGCTTGTTAACATCAGCGACTCACCGAGCGATAGAAAGATCAGTTACCTATAGGTGTTCAGTTTTCAAAAAATTAACGCAGATATTCACAATAGAAAAACAAT
>CAMRBZ010000091.1 GCA_947040595.1 uncultured Enterovibrio sp.
AACCTATGAGTGTGACTATCAACGACACCAGCTGTGGTTAATCTGGCCTTCTATGCCTAATTATAATCGAGGTTTCACGTTGATCGAAGGGATCAGCGTGATGTTGATTTTAGGGGTGCTTGCGGTTTTCGCAGCGCCTCGTTTCTCAAGCTCTAGCTCTAGCACTTACCCTGTGGTGGGAGCCCGTGATGTCGGCATGTCCATTGCGAGACAAATTCAGCTTCGTGCGATGCAGCAAGAGTTTCCTCTTGGGGTTTGTAATGCACTGCATATTGCCCCTTCTCGTTTAGGGGGAAGTGAGACACAAGAATGTGCAGGCAATCAACCCTCCAATCGTACTGATGTGCTTGATCTTAAAAATGAAAGTATCACGATTTCTTCAAGCATAACTTCTGTGTCTTTTGATTTGCTTGGACGTCCCTTTTCGATGGACGGTACGACACGTCTTTGCACTGGGGTCGGAGGATGCAAAATCAGTTTTATAAAAGGAGGCGCTTCCTCCAGTTTTTGCCTTAACGGCGAGGGATATTTTGATGATCTCTGTAGCGGATAAAAAATATCCTCTCTCTTACCTGCAACGTGCTTTTTCTCTTCTTGAATTATTAATTGGGATCCTTGTTTTCGGGTTGGGCATGCTTTTTGTCAGCTCGACCTTGTTCCCCATGCTTTCTAAATCAGCCGACCCTGTCTATGAAGCGCGCGCCGCGGCTGTCGGGCAAAGTGTTCTTTCTCAAATTTTAGCCCTTCAGTTTGATCAAAACAGTGATCCCAATGGAAGCCAATGGCGTTGTGATGAAAATGCAGACGCGATTTTAAAAAGAGGGGGGCTTTCCCCTCAAGTGGTTCCTGCGTGTTCTCGTTTGCTAGGGCAAGGAAAGAGTTTGATCTCGGTTGGCGATTACATGGGGTGTTGGGGTCTTGAGTCTTCCTGTGTGGGGTTGAATTATAAAGGCACAATGGCGCAGCTTGTAGGAGGCGATCTCATTGATGCCTATAAAGGATTTACCGTGAAAATTCATGTTGATTATGATGCGGCGGTTTTTCCTGGTTCACCCAATACGCGTTTACATAAACGTGTGGATCTTGAAGTGGATGTTGGAAAATACGGGAAATATGATTTTTCCGCTTATCGGAGTAATTTCTGATGGGTTTCTTTTCTCGACGATACACTTCGCAAGGGGTCAGTTTGATTGAATTGCTGATGAGCATTGTGCTTATTGGGATTTTGTCTTCTGGGTTGTTTGAATTTGTTAGCTCTAGCACAAAGGGCTATCAGCTTTCCCGTGATCGCGCCTCGCTTCAATCTCAAGCTCGCTTTGTTGTGGAACGGATTGCGCGAGAATTGCGTCATGCAGTGCCAAACAGTGTGGCGACCTTTAATCCTATTGCGGGGCAAACTTATGCCGAGTGTTTGATTTATACCCCAATAAAATACGCGGGTATCTATGAGGGTATGATTGAAAATTCCAATCAAATCAAAGTTTCCTTATCGACAGCCTTGAGCTGGGAAGCTGGGATCGCAGAAAATAACATTGTCTTTAACCCATTAAAAAGAGAGGACTTCCTTTCAGGCAATAGTCCTTCTTCTTCTTTGAACAGTTTTAAAATCATCGCCGCTTCACAGGCCGATGGCCAGTTGACACTTTCGAAAGTCCCCTCTGTTTCTTGGCCGCAAGTGAGTGATTCTAAACGTCTTTATATTTACAATCATTCGGTGAGTTTTTGTTTTGAGAACCAAAGCTTGGTACGACGTGTACTTGATGGTGTTTCGAGACCGCAAGTGCTTTCAAAAAATCTTTTAAAGGGCAGTCAGTTTCGGGTTTTAGAGCCTTCACTTTTGCAAGCCAACCTTATTCATGTTGATTACCGCTTTTCCCTGAATGAAGAAATTTCCGTATATAACCAGCAGATCCAGGTGACCAATGTCCCTTAGTTTTCTTCCTATATCCTCTCGCCAACGTGGCAGTATGTTGCTGATATCCCTTTTTTCAATGCTCGTGCTGGCGGGGCTTTCTATGGCCTTGTTGAAGATCAGCGCTTCTTCGCAAACCATCACTTCTCGTGAGGTTTTAGGTGGCCGCGCTTGGTTTGCAGCAAGCTCTGGAAATGAATGGGCTATGACCCAACTTTTTCCTTTGGCCATGAAGGCCAATCAAAAAACAGTTAAAGCAAGTTGTTCTTTTGCGCCTTCTGAGGCACCGAAGACCATTGTTTTTCCTGCATCCATAAAAGGCCTTTCGGGTTGCTCTGTTTCTGTGAGTTGCACTCTCGTTGGTGCTGGCGCCTTGTCTCAATTTTATATAGAGAGCAAAGGCGTGTGCGGTACGGGGGAGATGAAAGTGGTACGTGTTCAAGAGCTTTGGGCTAAGGGGATTTGAGGATGAAATACACGGGCGTTGTCGTCTTTTTTTTAAGCGGTTTCATTGTTTCTTCTGAGGTTCAAGCCTCTTCAAATATTTGCGATGTTTTTCCTGCTGTCGCCCAATCTCATACGCAAACGGAGTTGGGCTGGTTGGCTGTGTATGGCGCCTCTTATATACAACAAAAAATGTCAGGCCCCTTGTCTTTGGGTTTTACGAAAGACCTGACATTGCACAGTGCCTCTTGTCACAATGGGGCTCAGCTTGATATGTGTCGTATTGATCCTACAAAAAGGGTAAATCCTCTTCCTGCTTGGCCTTTGCATCCGGGGCGCCCAGATCTTTCCATTGTAAATCGGACGCAAACCTTGGGAGAGGGGGGAGAATGTGCACTCAACAATGGCAATAATCCTTCAGTGTGCGCTTACAACAATTTGAACCTTGAAAATGGAATATTAAACCTTCATCCGGGGACGTACTGGTTTAATGATGTTGTTTTGTCAAACGTTTCTCAGCTTAATATTCTGGGTCCTGGCAAGGTACGTTTTTATGCGAAAACCCTGGATTTACAACGTGAGGCTTTGATCAACACAAAAGTGTCACCGGACAATTTTATCCTGATGCTGAGTGGCATTGAAAACCAGGACTCGACTTTTGCGGGAAGATCGAAGTTCAACGCCCATATTTATGCTACAGGCGGGGTCATTGTCGCCGATGAAGTTGAAATTACAGGGGCCGTCACGGTTGAAAACCTGAGGCTTTCTCATGATCACGCAAAAATTATTGGTAAAAGCGCGTGTTTTTCTGAGCTTGTGTACCAGCTTGAAATCAGCCCTTTGAAAAATACGGGGAATATTTGTTCTCGTCTTCCTGTTACATTCAATGTGGTTGATGAACAAGGATTTATTTATTCTGATTTATCTGGCAGCTTAACGGCAAAAGTGAAAGCGCCAGGAAATGGGTGCTGGGCTGAAACACAAACGGGGGTGTGTACGCCAAACACGAAAGAGATCGCCTTGACAAACGGAACAAAAACCTTGTGGCTGCAAAATGATGCAGGGGGCACGGTCAATGTAAGCGCAGGTTTTAACTCAAACGTCACGCAAGCTTTAACCTCGAAACAAGAGGGCGTTTTTCGCTTTTTGCCGAGTGGATTTCGGTTTTCTCCTGTCACCCCTTCTCAAGATATGGTCGCAGGAAAAGACGTCTATTTTAATATTGAGGCCATCAATGATGGTTGTCATTCAACCCAAGCCCTTCAAAGCTACGAGGGTCCAAAAGAGCTTCACATCGGAGAAGCAAAGTACATTACGCCTTACTATGCATTTTCTGATGCCCCTGTAAAACCCGTCGTGAATGGCCGTGCCGTAGCGCAGGTTATTCCTGTTAATTTCAAAAAGGGTATTGCTGAAAAAGCTTTGAAAATACGTTATTTAGATGCTGGAAGTCTCTCCATTCCTGTGACGGATGTGACGCCGATTTCGGATGAGGTTGAAATGCAAGGCGCAGCCTCGTCGAAGAAAAACACTTCAGACAACGCGGGCTCTACGGAGGCCGAGACAAGAACACCGCCTGTTGGGCAGCTTGTTTTAAATGTACGCCCTTATACGTTTGCGATATGCCCTTCCAATGTGAATAAAGGCCATTCAACGCAAAGCGATGTCTTCACTATGGCCGGAGCGCCTTTTTCATTGGATTTGAAGCCTGTTATTTGGATGCAAAATGACAGAAATGACAGTTTACCTGTTGCGTTAAGTGCTTCTTTTTGTGATAGACCTTATACCCCGAGTTTTTCTCGTCTCGATGCGCCGCCTTCGAATGTGAAAATAGATGAAAGACCGATCCTTCTTTCGCCTGCTTTGGGAGAGAATGCTACTTTAGGGGGCGAGCTGGTTAAAACGAACACGGACGCCCTTCAAGGAGGCTATCTTTTTTCAAATTTAAAGCTTTCTGAAGTGGGAACCTTCACCTTTTCTTCTGGCGCGTTGAATGATTATTTGGGAATGAAAATCAATCCAGGTGAACTGACTCTTGGGCGTTTTTATCCTTCGCATTTTGAGGTTTCACCTCTTTTTACCCCAGGAGTACCGCCCATTGATGATGAAAATACAGTCGGGTTTACCTATTTGGGGCAGCCATTTTCAGCAGAATATACCGTAAGGGCTGTTTCTGTAGACGGTGTGCCTTTGAAGAATTACCACCTTTTTGAAGGCACAGAAAAAGCCCGTCTTGATGAGTGGGTTATCGCATCGGGTTCCACTTATCCCTATGAAGGTCAAAGATTAAATGACCGATGGAAGCTCACAACGCCAGGTTCGCGTGCGTGGTTTAAAGGCACGGATGGCAGCAGTCAAGTTCAGATGTCGAGTAAAATGTGGGTGGAAAAAGCCTTGAAACCGGATGGACCTTTTTATCCATTGCGTTTTGCTGTCGGGATCCTTGAGCCTGACAGAGATAATACCGCCTTTAAATTTTGTCAAAATCCAGATGCACTTTTGTGTAATAAAGAGGTAAAAGATCCTCTCACTCAGCGATCCGGCGCTGAATTTGGGAGTGGAGATTTTTATTTTGGTCTTCTTCGCTTAAAGGGATTTTCGGAAACGCAGAATTTATCAAAAGTTCAAACGATGCCTATTACAACAGAATATTTTGAAAATAACGATTTTCGTGTCAATGTACGTGATAATTATTCCGTTATTTCAACAACTTTTACTAAAAAAGAGATTTTACACAGCGATACGGACATAATCGAAGATCAAGCGAAAATTATTTTAATGGGTGACACTGAACAGCCACTGCAAAATCGGCCTGTTACTCAAGGGCGAGCACACTTTCAGGTGATACCTCCAAATCAAGATAAAGGCGTAAACAGAGAGCAGTTTATTTATTCTCTTTTGCTGGGAGACTTGAGCGGCGCTCAATTCAGTCAGCCTTGGTTACAACATCATTGGCAAGGTGATGCTTCCAGCGATAATCCTTATGCAGTAGGAACATATGGATTTTTTCGTGGCAGTGATCGTATTATCTACCGAGGTGAAAAAAACATCGCGCTGGCAAGGGAATGAAGAAAAAAGACAGACTGTATTCCGGTTTGTCAATCATCGTCTTGCCGTCTACTTTCTGCGTTGATACATTTAGCGCAATTGAAACACTTTAAGGTTTGTAGGGTTAATCGAAGATTATGTTTAAGAAACTTCGTGGCATGTTCTCTAATGATCTTTCTATTGATTTAGGAACAGCCAACACACTTATTTATGTAAAAGGACAAGGGATAGTTCTTGATGAACCTTCTGTTGTTGCCATTCGCCAAGACCGCGCAGGTTCACCGAAAAGTGTTGCTGCAGTCGGTCATGAGGCAAAGCAAATGTTAGGCCGAACACCGGGCAATATTTGTGCTATTCGCCCGATGAAAGACGGGGTTATTGCCGATTTTTATGTAACAGAAAAAATGCTTCAGCATTTTATTAAAAGAGTGCACGACAATAGTTTTATGCGCCCAAGCCCACGCGTTTTGGTGGCCGTGCCTTGTGGTTCAACGCAAGTTGAACGCCGTGCCATTCGTGAGTCCGCTCTTGGTGCGGGGGCGCGTGAAGTTTATTTGATTGACGAGCCGATGGCGGCCGCGATTGGTGCGGGTTTGCCTGTATCAGAAGCTACGGGCTCTATGGTGGTTGACATTGGTGGCGGTACCACGGAAGTGGCTGTGATTTCATTGAACGGTGTCGTTTATTCTTCTTCTGTTCGCATTGGTGGAGACCGCTTTGATGATTCCATTATTAATTATGTTCGTCGTAATTACGGAAGCTTAATTGGTGAAGCAACGGCAGAGCGCATTAAGCATGAAATAGGTTCGGCATATCCTTCTGAAGATGTGCGTGAAATAGAAGTACGTGGTCGTAACCTTGCCGAAGGGGTACCGCGTAGCTTTACGTTAAATTCAAATGAGATTTTAGAAGCACTTCAAGAGCCTTTGTCTGGCATTGTTTCTGCTGTCATGGTTGCTCTTGAGCAGTGTCCACCGGAGCTTGCATCTGATATTTCAGAACGCGGCATGGTGTTAACTGGCGGCGGTGCGCTCTTGCGTGATTTAGACCGTCTGCTCACGGAAGAAACAGGGATCCCTGTTGTTGTCGCTGAGGAGCCTTTGACCTGTGTTGCGCGTGGGGGTGGTAAAGCACTCGAGATGATCGAGCTTCATGGTGGCGACCTATTTAGCGAAGATTGATTTTGTATTAACAAACAGGTTGTAGCTGAATGAAACCAATTTTTGGCCGTGGGCCATCTTTGCAATTACGCCTGTTTTTCGCCCTTTTGATATCAGTCAGCCTTGTGCTGGCTGACGGTCGTTTTGGTGCACTGACTGGGGTTCGTTATCTTCTTAATTCTTTTGTTGCGCCGCTTCAATTTGCGGCAAATGCACCCGGTGAATTTTTAGGTCAATTTTCAAGGCAATTTCTCGATCGACAAAAGCTTCTTTTGGACAATAAACAATTAAAAGAAGACATCTTGTTGTTACGAAGTAATCAATTGCTTTTTGATCATATGGAGCAAGAAAATCAACGTTTGCGTGATTTATTAGGGTCTCCTTTTGTTCGTGATGAGCGTAAAGTGGTGGCTGAGGTCATGGCAGTGGATTCTGATCCATATAAGCATCAGATCATGATAGATAAAGGCAGAACCAATGGTGTTTATGAAGGTCAGCCTGTTATCAATGAACACGGTATTGTAGGGCAGATTTCTCATGTGGCAGCCCACAACAGCCGCGTTTTACTTATTACTGATCCTACACATGCAATACCCGTGCAATTAATGCGTAATGATATTCGCGTGATTGCCGCAGGAAATGGCGATATTGACAGCATTCAACTTGAGAATATTCCAAGCAGTGCAGACATCGAGCCGGGAGACAGACTGGTGACATCCGGTTTGGGAGGCGTTTTTCCTGAAGGGTATCCTGTTGCGCGTATTACCTCATTTTCATTCGATAATCGTCGTCCTTTTGCTGAGGTTGAAGCCAAACCGGAAGTGCAGTTTGATCGTTTACGTTATTTACTTTTGGTGTGGCCTACTGATGCGGACAAAGTGGGGGCTCCGCCACCCAAGCCCCGCCATCAAGCTGAAAAAGAGCCTCCATCCACCTTGCCTTTAGGCTCAGAAAAAAAACAAGAGGCACCCAATGATTAGTCGAACACTTCGAAGTTATTTTTTGATTTGGCTTTCATTTATTGTGGCCCTCTTTTTACAGGTGGCGCCTTGGCCCGGTGAATTGGAATCATTTCGCCCTTCATGGGTTGTTTTGGTTACCTTTTATTGGGTTTTGGCTTTGCCACAACGCGTGAATGTGGGGACGGCGTTGATCTTGGGTCTGCTTTGGGACCTGATGTTAGGATCAACGCTTGGGGTTCGTGGATTTATGATGTCCATTTTGGTTTATATGGTGGCTTTGAATTTCCAATTATTCCGTAATATGTCTCTTTGGCAACAAGCTTTTATTTTTTCCGTGCTGACGTTGATGGGCAAAGTAGTGATTTTTTGTGTGGAAAATTTGGTTTCAAATGTTGATTTTGAGCCGAGTATTCTTTTATCTGGGATCCTTAACTTTTTGCTATGGCCTTGGTTATTTTTATTGTTGCGGCGGATCCGACGTCAATTTTCAATTAAATAAAGGAATCTGAAAGGAAAGAATAATGGAAGAAATTAAACTTTATCTTGCGTCAAGGTCGCCTCAAAGAAAAAAGTTATTAAAGCAACTCTTGCTTCCTTTTTCCGTGTTGCATCCTTCAGTTGAAGAACAACAAATGCCAAATGAAAATCCGGTGGACTATGTCCGCCGCTTGTCATTTGAAAAAGCCCTCGCAGGTGTTTCGATGGCCCCGCAGCCTTTGCCCGTTTTGGGCGCAGATACGCTCATCGTGTGCGATGGTGAGATTTTAGAAAAACCGCAAGATAAAAAAGATTCTTTTAGAATGTTAAGCCTGCTGTCAGGGCGAGAACATCAAGTATTGACGGCTTTGACCTTGGCCGATAAAACAAAATCTTTCAGCCGCCTTGTGACGACAAATGTGTTTTTTAAACCTTTAACGCATCAAGAAATAGATGCTTATTGGCAAACGGGTGAGCCACAAGATAAAGCAGGGAGTTACGCGATTCAAGGAAGAGGGGCTCGTTTCGTCATGCGTATAGAAGGGAGTTATCATGCCGTTGTTGGTTTACCTCTTTATGAAATGGATGCTCTGTTCACTGAATTTGAACAATCAGGTGCGAAAGACCTATGAACACAGAACTTATCATCAATGTAACACCAACAGAAACACGCGTGGCGCTGGTTGAAGCTGGGAATTTACTGGAAGTACATATTGAACGTGAAGCGAAACGCGGCATTGTTGGCAATATATACAAAGGAAAAGTAAGCCGCGTTTTACCGGGAATGCAGGCTGCATTTATTGATATCGGCCTTGATAAAGCCGCCTTTTTGCATGCATCGGATATTGTTCCTCACACGGAATGCGTGTCAGAAAAAGAAAAAAAACAATTTCAAGTTCGTGATATATCTGAACTTGTTAGACAAGGACAAGATCTTGTTGTGCAAGTGGTGAAAGATCCCCTTGGCACAAAAGGCGCACGTTTAACAACCGACATTACCTTGCCTTCTCGTTATTTGGTTTTTATGCCAGGAGCCTCTCATGTTGGGGTCTCTCAACGTATTGAAAGCGCCATAGAGCGTGAACGCCTTAAAAGCATTGTTGCAACACATTGTGATGATCTTGGCGGCTATATTATTCGCACTGCAGCAGAAGGGGCCTTGGATCATGAGTTATCACAAGATGCCGCTTTTCTTCGGCAGTTGTGGAATAAAGTGCTTGAGCGTCGCTTAAAACGTCCAACCAAGTCCATGTTGTATGGTGAGCCCGGACTTGCACCTCGTATTCTTCGTGATTTTGTGGGAACAGAAATCGATGTGATTCGTGTGGATTCTCGTATTGCAATTAAGGCTTTGCGTGAATTTACAGATGAGTTTGTTCCTGAAATAAGTGACAAACTTGAGCTTTATACCGGGGATGTCCCTGTTTTTGATATGTACGATACTGAAAATGAGATTCAGCGGTCATTGGACCGAAAAGTTGAATTGAAATCAGGTGGTTATCTTATCATTGATCAAACAGAAGCCATGACCACCATCGACATCAATACAGGGGCTTTTGTTGGACGCCGAAATCTTGAAGAAACCATCTTTAATACCAATATTGAAGCCACCAGAGCCATTGCACGTCAGCTTCGTTTGCGTAATTTAGGCGGGATCATCATCATTGATTTCATTGATATGATTTCAGATGATCATCGTCATCGTGTTTTTCAATCTTTGGAATTGGCTTTATCAAAAGACAGAGTTAAAACCAACATCAATGGGTTTACGCGCTTAGGTTTGATGGAAATGACCCGAAAGCGTACACGAGAAAGCATTGAACATGTTTTGTGCGGGCAATGTCCCACCTGTTTTGGACGAGGCTCTTTAAAAACAGTTGAAACGGTTTGTTGTGAGGTTTTACGTGAAATTACGCGGGTCAATAGAGCTTATGATGCCGATAAATTCATTGTTTATGTTTCTCCCTCTGTTGCTGAAGCGCTTGAAGGGGATGAATCCCATGCCGTAGCTGAGCTGAAGGTTTTCATTGGAAAAGAAGTGAAAGTGCATAGTGAACCACTTTATACCCAAGAACAATTTGATGTTGTGATGATGTAGTGAGATAGAGAAATGGGAATATTGGCTCGAAAGTCGCTTTCATTTCTAAAAGGGTGTGTTATTTTCCTTTTGAGTATTTTTGCTATTTTAACGGTGTCTCTGCGCTTTTTTTTTCCAAATTTAGATGATGCAAAAACGCCATTGCAGCTCTGGGCAAATGATCTCAGTGGCTTTCATATCGATTTTTCCTCAGTGACGGGACACTGGTCACTTTTCTCTCCTTCTTTGTCTCTTCATTCTCTTTCCTTGTCTTCCCCCGATACAAAGCAAAGCATATTGACGGCTGAAAGCATTAATATTCAATTTGATTTATGGGGCAGCTTGCAGCAAAGAAAACCGACGTTTTCTAATGTGAGCATTGACGGTTTACGTTTAGATTTAACGCAATTTCCCGAACGAAATAATCAAAAAGAAATCAGCTTAAAAAAGCAGCTTGAACGTCTTTTTTTGGTAGGACTTGGGCATTTTAGTGTTAAGAACTCCACTCTCACCCTTCTTTCTTCTTCAAATCAGCCTGAAACCATTGATATTGAAACGTTATTTTGGAATAGCAGCAAAGGAGTCCATCAAATTGAAGGGCTTTTCAGTGTACAAGGTATCGCCTTAAATCATGTCACGGTGAAGGGGGCGTTTACTGAAAAAACAGGCTTTCGTTCTTTGAATGGGGATTTTTATTTAAGCCTTGATAATTTTTCTTTGACAAATTGGATTAAAGAATTTGTTAATCCGAACATTTCGATTGAACAAGCTCAATTGGGGGGCGAGGTGTGGCTTACCCTTAAAAATGGAGAGCTTGTTTCGGCACAATTAGGCTTAAAAGAGAGTGATTTAATCTGGTTAGAAAACGCCTCTTCGGACAGTGACTCGTTCTTTTTACAAAAATTAACTCTGCTGAAAGGCCGCGTTTATTTAATAAAAGACACCCCCTCGACATGGACGGTCATGAGTGATGAATGGGAAATTAAAACAGGAAGACGTGTTTATTCAGATCCTGGCATTCAGTTACGCTTTTCTGAGGATGATTGGTTACTGAATATTGCAGAATTGGACTTGTTTTTATTGATGCCATTGCGCAGTTTATTTCCTTTATCTGATGATTTGAATCAAGCTATTACAGGTTTATTTATTGAAGGGCAAGCGAAAGATATTCGTTTAGAAGGCTCTAAAAATGCCCCTTTAAAGTATTCTGCAAACTTAAACGGCATCAGTTTTAAGCATTTTTCTTATTTACCTGAACTGCATGGCTTGGATCTTACTTTGCGAGGAAAAGCAAAGCAAGGAACGCTTTCCATGTCCTTGGACGAGGACATCTTGCCGTATGGTGCATTTTTTCAAGCCCCTTTAAAAATTGTCAAAAGTCAGGTGGCACTGCATTGGTTGCAAGACGATGAAAACACGCTTATTTGGTCAGATAATCTTGCTGTGAGTTCTCCTGATCTTCATCTTACAGGGACGTTTCGTTTAGATATTCCTCGTGAAGGATCTCCTTGGCTTTCTTTTTATGCCGAAGCAGATTTGAAAAATGCTGCTGAAACCTGGCGCTATTTACCGACCCTCGCTTTGGGTGAAACCTTGACCGATTATCTTTCTTCAGCGATTGAAGGCGGAAGAGTGCAAGGTGCAAAACTACTTTGGCATGGGGATTTTAAAACCTTTCCATACCTTGAGCATCAAGGTGTTTTTCAAGCATGGGTGCCAGTTCGAGAGGGCAAATTTAGTTTTGATACCCAGTGGCCTATGTTGACGGAGCTGGATCTTGATTTGCTCTTTCACAATGACAGTCTTTTTTTAAATGCCAGCCATGTGAATTTAATGGGAGCAAAAGGTTTTGACATAAAAGGGGTCATTCCTTCGTTCAGTACGAAAAAATCGATTTTGAATTTGGACGCAAGCATTGAAAGCCGAGGGGATTTATTTCGAGATTACATGCTGGCGACCCCTCTTGTTGACTCCTTGGGGGCGGCTTTAACTTACATTCAAGTGGGAGGGGAGATAGATGCTCAAATTGCACTTTCAGTCCCGCTTGACGGCGATGATATCCGCATTAAAGGGGACGTTGAACTTACAAATAATCATGTTGAAGTGGAGCGGCCTAAGGTTTTATTAGAAAATGTAACGGGCAGGATCCATTTTGACAATGACATTGTGTGGGCCAAAGACGTAAAGGGGAATTTATTAGAACAAGCCGTTTCATTTGGTTTTCGTGGTGAAACCGAGTCGAGTGATTATTTAGTGGATCTTCAGATGTCTGGCGATTGGAAAGCGGCCCCTTTAAAGAAGACCCTGGCCTTTCCCGATTTAGATTTAATTGAAGGTCATGCGTTGTGGGAATTGAGTCTCGGCGTGGCATTAAAAGACAATGAATTTACTTATGATATTCATTTAGAAACGGACTTATTAAACCTTAACATTGATCTTCCTCCCCCGTTGAAAAAACCCGCTTTGGTGCCAGGAAAAGGGTATTTGAAAGCCTCAGGAGACGCCGAGCAAGTCATCGCGCAGCTTGAATTACCCAAGATGAAATACCAAGTCGACATTAATCTCCAAGGTGACTTACCCGAAGTAGAGCGCAGTCTCGCCGTGATTGGTGAAGGGGCTTTGTCGCTTCAACCTTTGTTTGGTAACGTCATAAGCATCACTTATCCAGAGCTTGATTTAAAAGCTTGGACAGACGTGCTAGACAGATATCATGATGCAAAGAACCCTAACAAAGAATTGCCTTTTAAGCTGCATATGCCTACTCGCGTTAATGTGAGAGCGGATAAAGTCTTTACGGAGAATATGACTTTTAATGCATTTTCTTTATCTGCACGCAATAAAAATGATGAATTTCGTATTATTGTTGGAAGTAAAGAGCTGGCAGGCTATGCCTTGTGGGAACGAGATAAGCGTTTATCTGTCTCCATTGAACATTTTTTTTTGAATTTCAATGAAGAAAAACACAAGAACAAAATAAAAGAAAAAT
>CAMRBZ010000092.1 GCA_947040595.1 uncultured Enterovibrio sp.
TAAATCGACATGCCCCACCATTTTGCTAGATCTGCGCCCATCCTGAATAACAAATATGACGCCGATCGCTGCTCTTATTTAATTGGTTTTAAAGAAGTTTTTTAATACATGCTTCTAATTTTTCTTGGTCTTCTGCAAACACGCGAATGCCTTCTGCCAGTTTTTCTGTGGCCATCGCATCAAGGTGATGCTCCCATAAAAACTCACTTTCTGTCATACGGGTTGGACGCGGTTTAATTTCGGATGGGAGGGTTAATCGTTGCTCTACAGGAAGATCTGAATCAGAAAGGGCTTGCAATAAAGGAGGGCTGATGGTCAAGCGGTCGCACCCTGCAAGTTGAAGAATTTCTTCTGTATTTCGAAAACTGGCTCCCATAACCTGTGTATTGTAACCATGAGATTTATAATATTTATAAATTTTGCTTACAGAAATAACCCCAGGATCGTCTTGGCCATTAAAATCGCGTTTTTCTTTTTCTTTATACCAATCCATGATACGTCCGACAAAAGGAGAGATTAAATAGACATTGGCTTGAGCGCAGGCTTTTGCTTGTGCGAAAGAAAACAATAAAGTTAGATTACAGTTAATGCCTTCTTTTTCCAACTGTTCTGCAGCTTGGATTCCCTGCCAGGTTGATGCCAATTTGATGAGTATCCTTTTTTTATCGATTCCTGCCTCGGAATACATTTTTATCAGATGTTGTGCTTTTTGTATGCTGCCATGAAGATCGTAGGACAGACGCGCATCAATCTCGGTGGATATCTTTCCCGGAATGAGCTTTAAAATTTCCTTTCCTATATTGACGGCCAGACGATCTGTTGCATGCTGAAGTTGTGTTTCAAGATCTTGGCTCGTATTTTTTGCGTATTGTATGGCTTCATTGATCAAAGGCTTATATTGCGGCATTTGAGCGGCTTTTAAAATTAATGACGGGTTCGTTGTGGCATCTTGAGGTTGGTACTGTGCAATCGCCGTGATGTCTCCTGTATCCGCAACGACGCTTGTGTATTGTTTCAGTCTTTCAAGTGTTGTACTCATGTTTATAACCTTTTTTTCGATTGATCTTTGAAAGAGGTAAAGTGAGCTGTTATCAGCTTCGTCTCTTTCGATGAAATGAAGTCAAGATGTTCGAAGATGCGAATCGGAGGCCTGTGTGTAAAGCACATGAACATCCTTGTAGGATGTGATGACTGGCCTCTGGCATCTTTATGCAATTTCAACTCTTGGCTATCAGTGTATCTGTCATTGGCCATAAAATTGACCATTTATTCGGATCGTATTTTAATCTGGGTAATAAACGGCCCCGAGTCGGCATAAACGGCGGGCGCCAGTCACCTCTGGTAAATTACCCGGCTTTCCATTTAGGGTTTGTTTTGCAAGCCAAGCGAAGGCCAAGGCTTCCATTGAATCGGCGTTTATGCCTCTTTCATCTGTTTTTAATACCTTCCAAAATGGCAGCGCTTCTTGCAGTGAGCGCATCAAGGCTTGATTTCTTGCGCCCCCTCCGCAAACGAGGACTTCCCCTTTAGGAAATTTGATGACCTCATTGGCGATGGATTGTACGGTCAGTGCCAATAAGGTGGCTTGGATGTCTTCTGACGCACTGTTTATCGGATGATCATTGAGATAAGAGAGAAGCCAGCCTTGATGAAAACGTTCTCGCCCCGTGCTTTTTGGAGGGCATTGAGTGAAATAGGGGTCTGAAAGCATCTTTAAAAGCAAAGATGGAATAGGGGTTCCTGTTGCTGCCCAGTCTCCATTTTCATCGTATTCTTGACCGCGATGAGATTTTATCCAAGTGTCCATGAGCATATTTCCAGGACCGGTATCAAAACCAAGCACGGGTTGTCCAGGGATCAGGGCTGAAATGTTGGCGATGCCCCCAATGTTTAATACGACACGGCTAACGGCATTATCGGCCAAAACGGCCTGGTGAAATGCGGGAACCAACGGGGCACCTTGTCCTCCTAGAGCCATGTCTTTTCGACGAAAATCAGCCACTGTTGTGATATTTGTATTGATGGCAATGATATTTGGATCCCCTAATTGCAGGGTAAAAGGCATTGGGCCTGTGGGTTTATGGAAAACCGTTTGTCCGTGGCATCCTATTGCATAAATATCTTCTGATTTTAAATTGTTTTTAATTAAAAACGCATTGATTGCATTAGCGTAGGTAAGACCTAAAAAATGATCTATTGAGCCGATTTCATCTAATGTCACTGACTGACCTTGGCTTAAATGTATTAACATGTCTTTTAAATGAGAAGGGAAAGGGACTATCTGCTGATGTAATACGTGGGTTCTTTGGTTGTCAAAACGTGCAGCGACGAGATCAATACCATCCAAGCTCGTTCCAGACATTACCCCTATGTATGTATCCATGCTTTATTCCTTTTTTTCCTATATATTTTGTCTTTGAATATGCTTTGGTGTTGTGTACGTTTGCCGCCGATCTTTTTTTCCAGCGTTTAAGGTTTGTATGTCGAACCTTTTCATTTATAGGTTGGATCATTGGCGCATTTTGTGGGTGTCGATGGATTTCGAAAGTCCCAAGATACTTTCTAAGATGCCCTTAATGGAATATTTTGTAAAGGGGAGCATAACAGGATATAAAAACACCGAAGAGAAAGGATATTTTCCTTTTTGTATGAAAAAGAGAAAGAAAAACAAGGGGGGATACATATAAAAAGGATTGGATTTTATTAAGAAATCAGGTTCAATGTAGTTTACCCTTTTTTTAGAATATTGCCGTTGTAAATGGTACCTTAACGATATGTGTTAATGAAACGGATTCATATAAGGTATGCACTATTTACATTGTAAAACACAGACCAGATCGAGAGACTTATCTAAATGAATGCCTTAATGCGAATGGGTGTTTTTACATTCTTTATTTCTCCTTATTTCGCTCATGCAATCGCCCTTGACAGTGCGACCTCAATTGTATCAGAAACCATAAAATCTGCAGCGGAATCTCAAGCGCGTATTGATGAGAAGGATAAACGTACGCAAAAAATGAAAACAGAAATAGAGCGAATAAAACAAGATCTCGAAAATTTGGAGGTATATAAAAAACATTTATCTAATTTACTTCAAAGCCAGAAAAAAGAAATAGAAAAAATGAATAACGGCATACAAGGTGTTCATGACATTAAAATTGGCATTGTTCCATTAATGTATCGAATGGTTGATGAGCTTTCCATTTGGATCTCAAAAGACCTGCCTCTTTTCACGGCAAGCCGACAAGAAAGAATTGAATTGCTAAAAGCCATGATGTTAAGAGCCGATGTAACGGATTCCGAAAAATTCGTTCGTATTTTAGAAGCCTATCAAATTGAATTGGATTACGGCAGTAAATTGAGCATTAATGCTGAAAAAATAATGCTTGATGGTTTGATACGAGAAGTCGATGTCTTGCATTTCGGACGCATTTCTATGGTTGCGAAAAGTTTGAAAGGGGATCTTTTCTGGTATTACGATAAACAACAACAAAAATGGCATTCATTGGCTTCAAAAGACCATTCATCTTTACAGAATGCCTTTGATGTTGTTTATGAAGACAGTGCACCGTCCTTGATCATGCTTCCGCTTTCTATTGGACTTGCAAAAGAGGAAAGCGCCCAATGAAAGCTCTCAAGTTCACGGTTATCGTGATGATAATGTCTCTTTTTTCATTTTCGATTCTTGCCAATTCTGTTGAAACAGCACAATTTGTAGAAGCAATGAAAGCAGGACAAGAACAAAAGAAAACACAAAAAAAAGATGCGTCACATCAAAGAGGTACCCCCGGTTCAAGAGGTCAATTACCTGCCCCGTATTTAAACCGGGCCGCCAATTCTAAATTAAGCCAAGAGGCTCAGATTGAATATATGGCGCATTCCCTTTTTAGAGAAATGGGATTTAAGCAAACAGAAGAATTGATATTAAATGAATTACGCAGATTACAGAAAGAAAAAAAAGCCCTAGAAATTCAAACTGAAGCCCTTAGTAACCTCTTCTCTAGAAATGAAGCTATTTTGGTCAAGCTTGAAGAGCGTCTACGTCTTGATTCAGGAAGTTTAGGAAGTGTTTTTGATGTCGTTCGGCAGTTTGTAGAAGATTTGAAAGAAGAGCGTATTGATTCATTTTTAAGCATAACGAATATAAATCAAGAGCAAAAAAAGGCCACTCTTGATGTGGTACTGGATAAAATATCACTCGAGACACAGTTGCCATCACTGGATCTTTTTTCTTCGCTTCTTGATGGATTGCATGAGAGCTTAGAACACACTGCTCAAACATCGCGTTTAAATGTAAATGTCCGTGATAACAACGGGATAGTAAAAAACGAAGACATTATTCGTTTGGGCGATCTTGTTTTAGTGAATAAAGGAGGGTATCTCCTTTGGGATCAAAAAAATAATCAAGCGATTGAAATTACGCAGCAACCAGAAGATGGATTGAATTCACTCCTTTTATCCAAAACAGAAAAAGGAGAGCTGCTTTTACTCGATCCGAGTCAAGGAGATATTTTCGAACAAATCCAACAAGCCCCAAGTTTGCTGAGCCGTTTTGAAGAAAGTGGATGGGTTGGTAAAATCATCACCTTGATTTTGCTGGTCGGTTTAGGGATTTCTTTTGCTCGAGGCGCCGCGCTCTATCAGGTTCATATAAAAATCAAAGCACAAAAAAATGCCCTTCAATCACCGGGAGACAATCCTCTGGGTCGTTTACTGCGCGTGTATCATTTTGCACCTATGGCAAACTTAGAAAGCCTTGAGCTTCGAATGATGCAGGTCATTATCGATGAACAAAAAGAGGCAGAAAAAGGCCTTTCGATGATCAAGCTCCTTGCTGCATTAGCTCCAATGTTGGGTTTACTGGGTACGGTAATGGGGATGATTGAGACGTTTGGTGTCATCGTCCAGTATGGGAATGGCGATCCTCGTATCATGGCTTCAGGAATTTCAATGGCACTGATAACGACCGTGATGGGGTTGATTGCGGCTATGCCTCTTTTACTTACACACAATATTTTAAGTACACAAGTTGCAATTTTGAATGGCACGCTTGAAAAAATCGGGGTAGGTTTAGTCGCACAACAATATGAAAAAAAACAGGAATATACAATACGAGAGAAAGATCAGGCTCGCTTAAGAGCAGAAAAATCTGGTTATTCGATTTCTGATGCGTCTAAATTATGATGTTTTCTTTTGAGCACCTCGCCAATTGGATCGAAGCACTCTGGTCTTCTTTGGCTCATTTTATGGGAGAAGGTGGCGCTGTTTTATGGGTATTGGCCTTGGTTGCAGGAGGAGGGGCTTTTTTAATTATTGAGCACCTTCTCTATCTCTTTTTTGTTTTTCCTCAACAAGAAATCGAATGGAAATCGAAATGGAAAAAGAGAACGAATCGCGCTTCCTGGGCGTCAGGCGCTGTTCGAGATGCTTGGCTTTTTGAAGCGCACATTCAATTGTTTCGTCATCTTGATTTAATTAAATCCTTGGTACAAATCTGCCCCATGTTAGGCTTGCTTGGTACGGTAACAGGGATGATTTTTGTTTTTGATGCGCAGTCTATCCAGCGTGTTGCGGAATACCGTGAAATAGCCTCTGGAATTTCTAAAGCAACCCTGCCGACCTTTGCTGGGATGCTCATTGCTTTTATTGGTGCTTTTTCTCATTCTCGATTGACCCTGTTCTGCCAGCGTAAAGATGATGCTTTGGCCAAAGCATTAAGATCAAAATAATAAAAAGGAGGAGATGAGCATGCGTTTTAATAGACAACAAAGAAAAACAGAAGATGCTCAAATTGATTTAACCCCAATGCTCGACATTGTTTTTATCTTGCTGATTTTTTTTATAGTGACAAGCACTTCCGTGTACGAGTCAAGTTTGGATATAAACAGGCCTTTTGCAAAAAATGCAGCCCAAGAAAAGCGTATCGCAGTGTCGGTGATGATCACAGAACAAAACCATATATATATAAATAATCAACGCATTGATGAAAAGCGAGTGCGCGTTATGATAAAAAAAATAAAGAATAGGAACTCAGCGACTTCCTTATTAATTCAAGCGGATGAAAAGGCCTTAAATGGAACAATCATTAAGGTCATTGATGCCGCAAAAGAAGTCGGAATTGAGCAAGTTGCTTTGGCTGCGAAATCGCAATAATGTGGCGTATATTTCTTGCTGTTCCTCTTTCTTTCCTTGTTGTCTTGCTCCTTTTTTTAGTGATGGCCAATTTAGTCGTAAGAAGTCAGGAGGAGCCTTCAAAACCACCTACTTATTTTGATCTTGATTTGCTTGTTGATCTCGATTCGTCTTTAGAATCTCGAGAGCGACTTCAGCCACCTGAGCCTCCAATGGAAGCAGAAGCGCCTTTATCCATTCCTTCGCTTCCAGAATTCACGGCTCCAGGCTCATTGAGTTCTTTTTCAACTCTGGAGCCAGAATTTCTTGATATGCAATTTGCTGTCAAAGGAATGGAGGTTTCGATTCCAGCTGTGACTGTGTCCAGTGCAAAATCTGTATTGCGCGTTGCAGAAGCATTATCACCCCCACCGCTTCCTAAACAGGAAGAAGGGATGCAAAAGGGAAGACAAGCTCCACATCCTTTTGTTCGCGTTGAAGCGACATACCCTAAAGACGCGGTAATAAAAGGCATTGAAGGCTTTGTTGAAATGCGTTTTTCAATTGATCCTGAAGGTAAACCTCAGAACATTAAAATCGTCAAAACACAGCCTAAGAAAATGTTTGAACGGGCAGCCATTGAAGCGTTAAAACAATGGCGATATTTACCTTTTGTGTCTTCACGACGAGATCATTTACCTGAATTGCTTACGGTAACAATTGAATTTAAGTTGAATTAATAATGCGTGTATTTTCTGTTTTTTTTCATTTTAGCCTTATATACATGCTCTTCATGAGTGTTTTTTGTCAAACAGCCAATGCAGCCAATTTATCTCAAGGAACAGCGGCCACGCTTCAGCGGGCCTTAAAACTACAAAAAGAAGAAAAATTCGAAGTGGCCGTAATGGTGATCTCTAATGCACCCACGCCAACTGAATATGACAAAGCCTATATTCAGCAAGTTCTCGGGGTTTTTTATTGGCAAAAAGGGGATGTCAAAAAGGCACAAGAAGCGTTAAAGCGCGCTTTGGGTTATGGCGTTTTAGAAAATGCGCTTCATTTTTCTGTTGAACGTATGCTGGCAGATATTTTATTAACAGATCAGCGATATAACGAGGCTGTATTTCATTATCTAAGGTTGCTTGAGAATAGAAATATGTCTCTTTCTGAAGAAACCGGAATTTGGCTCAGAATTGCAAGTGGGTATTTTCATCTTAAGGAGTATACAAAAGCCATGATGGCGGTGGGTCAACATCTTGCTTTGACCGATTCGCCTTTACAGGGGTTGTCATTGAAAGTGGCCATTGAACAAAAACGAAAAGCCTGGAAGAGCGTGATTCATACCTTAAAGCAGATCATTTCTCTGGAACCTTCGAAAAAAACGTGGTGGATTCAATTAATTTCGGCTTATCAACAAAATAAAGATTCAAGATCCATGTTAGAAACACTGGTTGTCTCACAACGCTTTGGCATTTCCTTGTCAAAATCTGAAAAAATGTTTTTAGCACATTTATATGCGAAAGAAGGTGTTCCTGAAAAAGCGGCGACTGTTTTATCTGAGTTGAATAAAACACATCCAACCGCACTTCGATTACGTCAAGAAAGTCAGTATTGGCTAGATGCGAAGGAATGGGATAAGGCCTTGATTAAACTAGAGAAGTCGGCAGCTCTAAATCCTATATACACTTGGTCTTTAGCCCAGCTTCAGCTGCAACTCGGGTTTTATGATGACGCATTGAAAACGCTTGCTACAGTAAAACCCAATCAAAAAGAAAAAGCGGATGTTGAAATGGGTTTTGTCATGGCTTACGAAAAAACAGGCAATGTGGAGCTGGCACTTTTGCATGCGAGAAATGCATTAAAAATAGCACCAACGGCGCAGACTAAAAACTGGATTAAATATTTAGAACAAAAAATAGTCAAATAATCAATGGATTATTTTATCAAATTAATTAATTTCAATTCATGAATATTTGTTGTTGATAAATACATCAATATGGTTTTATTATCTCGTATTCCGAAAGTTATCGTTTTGAAAATAACAGCCGGATTTTTTTAATGAAGAGTTAGGTTTATCTCTCTAACTCTAGGTAGTTTGAGCACTGTCACGCTCCCCAATACAGAGAAAAAAACGAATGAATTTAGAATTCATCAGTGAAGTACTTGGATGGACATCCGTTGCTTTTTATGTAGGTCTTACAATGTTTAATTCCATGAAGTTCACTCGCTTTGCGGCGTTTGGCTCTGCGACAAATGACATTGTATGGGCGATTTTAATGGGATGGTGGCCAAAGCTCATTTTGAATTTGGCAGTGGCCTCGCTTAATACTTACCGTTTCGCAAAAGATTTTATGGATGTGAATAAACACATCATTATGGTCCTTGGAAGTATCATGGGATCTGGAATTATTTACATTCTTTATGTTGCTATCACCGCATTCATTGCAGATCCTTCCGTTTTTGTTGCGTTACAATTTTTAGATCTCTTTGTTATTTTGATGGCACTTTATATGACATCTTTGACGAGATACCGTCAATTTATGTTGCTCTCAGGCTTTATTGGTATGTTTGCGTATTATGGAAATCCACAGATGATGATTATAAAATCGATGGTGATTTCTATTATGTGTTATAAATTTATGTTCGATAAAGGTCAAAATAATGAAACAGCGGAAGCGGTTTAATACCTATTCCACTGAGATAAAAAATGGCACCTTGTGTGCCATTTTTTGGAACCAATCAAACAGGGGGTAACAATTAATAAAATTCCCCTCCAACCCGAATCGATAGCTAAGCTATTGAATGAAAATCAAGAATCACCAAGATCATTGCAATCAAACCGATATGTTACCCCCGCAGCTTATAATTTGATTGGTCCCCATTTTTTATCTCCAAAATAAATTAATTGTTGGGTGACTTGTCTTTTTTAAGTAAAATTATTTTTCCAAAACCCAATGAATTGAAATATGCTTGCCGATGATTTTTTACTGCATTTCCATCCGCGATGACTTGAAGGTGTCGCTCCATTTTTAAAAATTCACTGATATCAATTCCTTCAGAAAAAGCGGCAGCTTCATGCGCACTGTGAAAGGAGCGGAAAGAAAAGGTTATTGTTTTTACTTTGCCTTTATATACATATTCAAGTTGTCGTGACATAGTGAGGCCTGCTCTCAAAATTTATGAGGAGTATTCATTGTGCTGTAAGCGAAGTCAATCACCTCAGTAAATCTCTCTTCGAAGAACGATCTCACGTGTTTGTATTATCACAATCTAAAAAGGTAATTTGCTCACCTTCTGCGGTTAATAAACCGATATGAAGTGGGGTTCCATCAGGGTTAAGAAGGAGCTCTCCAATTGCACTTTGGTTTATTAAACGTTTTTCCTTGTACTTGTCTGTTTTTCTTCTGTCAATATGCATTCTTTTTCTGCGAGTAAAAATATTGAGCGGAGAGCTTGGCCCAAATAATTTCCGGTCACACGCTTCAAAAATAGAAAGATACGGCTCAGGGAAGGTATTTTTAAATCCGCTGCAGGTAATTTGCCAAATTTTAGGGCTCCCTTTTCTAAAGCGTAAATGAATATCATAGGCAAAAGAATAATGTACATCCCCAGATAAAATAATGAAGTGTTTTGGGGTTTTTGGGTGTTTGAAAATATTGAGAAGTGCGTTGGCTGTGCCTGGATGTGCCATCCAATTTTCAGAATCAGTGGATAAAGGGTGTCCTAATAACGTGACGATACGTTGTAAACTTTCAATAAATTTAACACCAAACATGGGCGCAGGGGAAACCACAATAACCGCGTCGTTATTAAAAATATTTTCTTGAAAATCCATTAATGATTCCCAATCCATTAATCCTGATGGTTCATTCTCACTTGCTTCAGAGCGCCATCTTCGCGTTCTTGTGTCAATAACAACAACTTTTGGAATCGTTGGAATACTGTAATGCCATTTTTCAAAATGGTGAAATAACTGGCTAACAGGTTTAATGTTTTCTGGCGTCGGGCTTTCAATGAATGTTTGAATAGGAGCCCAAAATGAGTTTTCAAAAGCATCAGGATTATTGCCCCAACCTTGGCAGAAAAAATACCCTAACATACCGTTTGTTATAATATTTTGTGCGAAAACTGAGTCAAAAACGCCACGCTCCCAGCCCACGGTAAGATTGAAATCATCAGTAATATCATGATCATCAAGGATCATATACGTTGGTATGTGCGCCATTAAGCGGCGCACATTGGGTAGCCCGCGACAAAAAAGAGTAAGTTCCTTTTTTTCTTTATTCCATTTTTTGGCATTTTCTGTTGTAAATTCAGAAAAATGGCTTGCATCAGGAACCTCAATGCAGTTCCACAAGGAGGGAGACCAAACCAAGATGTACATGGCAAAATATTCGTTAAAACTGATTAAATGATTTTCAGTTGTGTTGGAACTGAAAATAGGTGTCGCTGGACTTTTGAGTTGTCGTTTTAACCAGCTGTGATTAACACGGGTTGTTGGAAGGCATTTTGTCCGGCTGTATATTGGCGTAATGTTTGGATTAAGATCTTGGCAAGACTTAATGGAGGCGTCATTAAAAGTTTGTACATTTAATGATAATAAATCAATGGTTTGCCTTATCGCAAATAAAAGAGGGCCGCACACATCGTCTGCATATATTTGATCACCACTCATGATCAATAAATCAGCGCGCTCATGAGGGGGTAGGGTTGAGAATTTTTCGTCGAGCGTGATAAGTGCATCTTTGCAACCTTGATGAGGGTGACGACATGATCCATGAGCAAGATATTGCGCGCGAGAGGAGATAATAAAGCAAGGGCGTGTTTCTTCCGGATATAAAAATTCATCAAAATCGCTTAACAGTGATCCCCCACTTTGTTCTATGTCATATTCAAGCAAGGTATCCATTGGAAAAGCATCTTTCTTTTTAAAATAAAGCATGACGATAAAGCAATGCTCACCCAGAGAGATGTGTTTTTGCTCTTCCAAAGACGCTGAGAATATTTTTTCATTTGTACTTTTTTCAAAAATAGAAAAAGTGGCTTTTAAGGGACGCGTTGTGACAGCCCATAAAGTGATTTCATCTTTTGTTGCCCTTCTTAAAAGAGGACCCGCTACAAATAGGGGTAAGTTGGTTTGCATTAAGTGTGACTCTTATGATTTTGTTTAATAGGTCTAACTGTACTGTTTCTCGAATGTAAATTGTAGAGTTATGTGCCTTATTAAATAAAAAATGTCTTTTAAAATATCTCTTTTTGATATACCCGATAAGGTTTTTTTAAGAGAAGGGCCTTGTGTTGATTCATTATTATGACGCTGTTTGTACGATATATTTTAACATTACTTTCGATTTACTTAGCATACGTTCTTGTTAAATGGGATGCTGTTTTTCCCTTTTTTTAATTCCTTGAAAACGTCAAAAAAAGAGCTATTTTTCGTTGGTTTTACTCTTTTATTTGGCCAAATTTTTGGCATTGTGGCTGGATTATTTCGTAGCGAGATATATTTTCTATATTTTTTTCTTCTAACTAATCATAGAGTTAGGTTTAGTGCTTTTTTTAGGCTTGTTTAACTTCAAGGAGATAGCTGATTTGAAGAAATAGAGTCTATTTTGTTTTTAAATAAGTCTGCTAAATTTGATTGACGATGCTCAAAAGAACCGAAGAAACAGATCTTTTTTTTTGATTTTCTCATCAAAATGAAAATGTTAATTAACTGTTTCGCATGGTTAATAGCATGCACTCACAAGCCTCCTTCATAACAAACAACAAACAACTTAATGGGGTGATCTTATGTTGTCAATCAGGGATGTAAAAGCGGTCGTTTTTGAATTAGATGGAACTTTAGTTGATAGTGCCGCGGGGATCCAAGTTGCAGCAGAAGAGATGCTAGATGATTTAGATTTGCCACACATCAACGCAGCCCACATGAGTGACCTTATGGGTGATGGTTTTCAAAAATTGATCCACCGTGTTCTAACCCGTCAATTTGACGGTAAAGCACCGGATGCCTTATTTAGAGAAGGAAGTACGTTGTTTTTAAAAGCATATCAAAAAATGTCGGGGACTCATCTTAAGCTTTATCCCGGCGTGGAAGCGTGCTTAAAAAAACTTTCTCATCAAAATATTCCTCAAGTGGTTTTAACAAGTCAAAAAACATCGCAGGCCACTAAAATATTGAGCTCTTTAGGTATTCGTCATTATTTTCAATTTGTTTTAGGACATGACGCATTAATTGAACCTAAACCTTCCCCTGCAGGCCTGTTAGAAGCTGCCTTATTGTTGAGACTCAATCCTGAAGAATTAATCATGGTAGGGGAAAGTGTTAATGACATCAGTGCTGCAAAATCAGCAGGATCTCCTGTCGCCTGCGTCAGTTACGGTTACAATTACGGCATTGACATTAGAAAGGGCAGAGCTAATTTCATTTTAGATTCATTAGAAGAACTCCCTGCCTTGCTAAACCCACGAATGATAGTCGATAGAAATTGTGATTTAACCTTCAATGCAAGCAGCTAGTGCAGCTAAGCGCTAATACCCATACAGCTAAAAATGTGCTTTGATGTGTGTCTTTATTTGCTCGCTTTCGGGGACCAATCAAATTACAAGCTGCAGGGGTAACATATCGGCTTGATTCCAACGATCTTGAATATCCTGAATTTTACTTTTAATTCAAGATCTTAAATATCACTTCGGGTTGGCGGAGAATTTTATTAATTGTAACCCCTGTTTGATGAGTTCCCGCTTTCGCGGTATAAATGAGCTCCCTGCATACTCAGAAAATAGAACTATCAAAACAAGAAAAAAAGAGCTTGAACTCATTATTAATAACTGATGTTACGCAGCTCACTTTCTGGCAGTATTAAGAAATGAAAAAAG
>CAMRBZ010000093.1 GCA_947040595.1 uncultured Enterovibrio sp.
AAGACATAAATAAGCATTTAGAGCAGACAAATCCAGATATTCATTTACAGTGCAACTTGTTTAAAGCGTATTTTAAAGACTCCTTGACGAAAGAGAATGCGGAGCAAATTCGAAAAATTATCACTCAAACAACGCCATTAACAAAAGAGATTTGCAATACATTTCCAGAAAATTTGAATTGCCTTCTTTCTCTGCTTCCTGTTATTAAAACAAATGTAGTCACGAATAACATGACAGAGGAGAACCTGGCAAAAATATTTTCGCCGCACCTCTCCGAATATCTGGTAAAATCAGATATTACGCTTCAGGATCCTCAGGAACGCATTAAAAGTGAATTAAATATGACCCAGCAGCTGATAACGGAACTTACTGCATTCTTTGAAAAATACAATGAATTTATTGAAAATTCATTTTCTGAGACTGCAACTCAATTATAATGCTTCTGCGCTTAGACAGAGGACGCGGGTTTTAAAACATCGAGAACAACTCACCCCTCATTACTTAAAAACATCGCTATACCTAAGAGACTTGAAGATGCGTGCCTGCGAAAAGCGAGTGACGCTTCTGAGCATAGCTGGACTCTGTGATTGAGGTGAACGAGCCGGTCCAACACCCACGCAGCTTCAAAGGAGACGGGTATACACAATAAAATGCATTGAGTTAAAAATGAATACAGGTAAATATAATTACAGTGTGATTATGTTAAAAATAAGCAGGATCAAAATCAAATGGCTTTTTTATTATTCAAGAAGAAAACAAGACTCATCGGGCTTTATGCATTCACTTAACGAATAATTAAGCAGGTCTAAAATAGAATTTTTATCTTTTATCGTTCTTATCTTATAAAATATTTTTTTAGCCTCTGGATATTGCAGGATTAAATAACGAAACCATTGCTTAATGCGATTGGGATAATACAGGCCTTTATCGCCTTTTATTTCAAAGTCTGAATAATACAGTATTAATTCAAGCACCTCTCTCCAACACATTGGCGCTTGGCCTTTTACAATATGCGCCCCCAGATTTGGCATGTGTAATGCCCCTCGGCATACCATGAGAGAATCCGTTCCTGTTACCTTCATGCACTTTAAAGCATCGTCTCTGTGCCAAATATCTCCGTTGGCAATCACTGGTATGTTAAGACGCAAAACAAGATCCCCAATGAGATCCCAACGCACCGTGTCTGCCTCATAAGCATCGGCTTTACTGCGGCCATGCACCACAATTTCGTTCGCCCCCCCCTCTTCCACTGCAGCGGCAATTTCTTGATAAGAAGAGCAATCATCAAAACCCAAACGCACTTTCGCACTCACGGGATAACGACTCGGCACGGAATCTCGTACCGCCCGAATGATCTGATACATACTGTCAGGATCTTTTAATAAGACCGCGCCCCCTTTATTTCCATTGACGGTCTTTGAGGGACAACCAAAATTAAGATCGATACCATACGAGCCCAAAGTTACCGCCAAGGCTGCATTTTCTGCCAAATATTCAGGATCTTGCCCTAATAGCTGAACCCGAACAGGGGTGCCATTTAACGTTTTACCGTCATGTTTTAATTCAGGGGAGGAAGCATAAAATACACGCGCAGGCAAGCGTCTATCCACCACACGAATAAATTCCGTCACGCAATAATCGTATGGATTAATCTGGGATAAAAGTTGACGCATTAAGGGGTCAAGCACCCCTTGCATTGGACCTAAAATAAGCCTCATGGAAGATCGGTCTCACCAATAATATGATCTTCCCACTCTTGAACTTCAATTAAATAAACAATGTCCATTGAGCAAACAGAAGCATGGGCTTCATGCATGGCTTTTTTTGACCCGGTCAACAAGGGATGCCATCGAGGTAAAGACATACCTTGGTCTATTAAACGATACGAACAGGTCTCTGGTAGCCAATGAAGATTGGTCAATTGGCTACGCAAAAGTGAAGTACAACCTTCATCTAAATTGAGTCTGTTTACATAATCCTTACAAGAGCCCGTTTTTTTATCGAGCATATTGCAGGCAATTTTCGTAAAATAAAGAACCTCCGTTTCATCATCGATGTACTTATGAAGACAGCATTTTCCGCAACCGTCACACAAAGACTCCCACTGTTCATCTGTCATTTCAGACAGTTTTTTTTCTTCCCAAAAAGGCGTTGTCATCATTCATTCCCAATAAAGAAAGTAATAAATCAAAAGCCTTATACCATTCAAAATGAAAATAACAAATGATAAATCTTAGGCTCCCCTTCACAAGCAAGCAGGGCATAGACTCAGGATATTTAAAGATGCAACCTAAGAACACTGCATCTTTATAAGAGACCGCTATACCATCCCTTTAAACCTGCGTGGGTGTTGGCTACGCTCATTCAGCCCAATCACAGAGTCCATCTATTGCGAGGGACTTCACTCTCGTTGCCGCTACAGGCAACTTCAAATGTCTTGGGTATATACAGCCAAACCCATAAAAGATTAAACAGGGTTATCAATATCGATAAAACGTACATCAAGGCCATGTGCATCACGCAGCCATTCGCCCAATGCTTTTATCCCATAACGCTCTGTTGCATGATGTCCTGCAGCGTAATAATGGACACCTTGCTCTCGCGCCGAAAACGGGGTACGCTCAGAAATCTCCCCCGAAATAAAAGCATCCATACCCGAATGGGCTGCCATATCAATGTAATCTTGCCCTCCCCCAGTACAAAGCCCCACACGATGAATCAATCCCTTACTTCCTGCGTCTATGAGCAAAGGAGCTCGAGAGAGTTGTTTCTCAATCAAATCAGAAAATGCTTCTGCTGTCATTGGGTTAACAAGTTCTCCCCAAACTGCAACACAAGAGGGATCCGCTTTATCCAGCGGCCCTTTTAAAGTGATATCCAATCGTTTAGCTAATTGTGCGTTGTTTCCAACGTCTGGATGTATATCAAGGGGCAGATGATAAGCGTATAAATTAATCCCGTTTTCAATCAGGCTTTTAATGCGTTTAAATTTCATCCCGCGAAGCGGCGCCGCTTCACCACGCCAAAAATATCCGTGATGAACCAAAATAGCCTGTGCTTTTTGGGCAATGGCCTCATCAATCAAAGCCTGACACGCAGTCACTCCCGTTATCACCTTCTGAATCTCTGTTTTTCCTTCAACTTGAAGGCCATTAGGGCAATAATCTTTTATGGCATGCGGCTTTAGAAAGTCATTAAGCCGATTTTCTAATTCGATGTTATTCATTTTTATTGTCCCGGTTTTCGTCATTGTCCAAGCCTGCATTTTTAAAAAGACGGCTGACCATGGCTTGTGCTTCTTCTTGTATCAAAGCAAGGTGCGCTTGGCTTATAAAACTTTCACAATAAATTTTATAAGCATCTTCTGTCCCTGAAGGACGCGCGGCAAACCAACCTGATTCCGTCGTGACTTTAAGCCCACCAATGGCTTGATTGTTCCCTGCTGCATGCGTCAATGTTGAAACAATAGGATCACCCGCCAGCGTTTGGGCTGTCAGCGCCTCAGAACAAAGGGCGCTCAATAAGGCTTTTTGTTGCGTGTTTGCGGGAGCTTGAATACGGGAATAATAAGGAAGACCCAGCTCCTTAACGAGATCATTAAAATAGACTTGAGGGTTTTTCCCTGTCACCGCCATAATTTCAGCCGCCAACAAACACAAGAGGATCCCGTCTTTGTCTGTTGACCAGGTTTCTCCGCTTTTTCGAAGAAAAGTGGCCCCGGCGCTTTCTTCCGCGCCAAAGCCCAGTTTCCCCTGATACAAACCCTCCACAAACCATTTAAAGCCAACTGGCACCTCACAAAGCAAAAGCCCGAGCTTCTTAACAACCTTGTCTATCATCCCACTGGAAACCACACTTTTCCCAACCCCCAAATCTTTTCGCCATAAAGGACGATGCTGATAAAGATAATCAATGCAAACAGCAAGAAAATCATTGGGATTCATTAAACCAGCAGAGGTAACAATGCCGTGGCGATCAAAATCCGGATCATTCCCAAAAGCCAAATCATATTGATCTTTGTAAGCCAATAAGCCTGTCATGGCAGAAGGTGAAGAACAATCCATACGGATCTTTCCATCTTTATCAAGAAACATAAAGCGAAAGGAAGGATCGATGCTCTCATTGACCAAGGTGATATTAAGATCAAAATGATTTGCGATTTCTTTCCAATATTCAATGCCTGAGCCACCCAAAGGATCGGCTGCAAGGCGAAGATCGGCTTTTTTAATCGCCTTCATGTCAATTACATTTTCAAGATCAAGAACATAAGGACGCAATAAATCCCTTTCAATTAAAAGCGGGCTTTCTTTCGCTTTCATCCATTGAACACGGTGAACCCCTTTCAAATGGGCAGCCAAATACGCATTCGCTCTTTCTTCAATACGCTGCGTTAAGGCTTCTTGTGCTGGACCGCCATGAGGTGGATTGTATTTAATCCCTCCATCTTGAGGTGGATTGTGGGATGGCGTCAGAATAATGCCGTCGGATTTTTCCGTGTGGTTTTGATTGTAATTTAAAATAGCGCAAGAAATGGCAGGGGTTGGTGTGTAACCCCCTTGCTCTTGAATAATAATTTCGACTCCGTTACCCACTAAAACCTCAATCACAGCGCAAAATGCAGGCTCGGATAAGGCGTGTGTATCTTTACCTAAAAACACAGGACCTTGGAAACCTTCCTGTGCTCTGATGTCCGCAATGGCCTGAGTGATGGCTAAAATATGATCCTCATTAAACGTAAAATTATCGGCACACCCTCGATGTCCTGAGGTACCAAATTTAACCTGATGTTCTTTATCAGAAGGGGTTGGATGGTATTGATAAAAATGCGTAAGCAATTGTGGGATATTGTATAAATCTTTCTGCTGGGCTTTTTGCCCTGCGCGATGACTGAGCACGATAATACTCCCTCTGTCTATTTTGATTCGCCCCGTCGCTTTTAAAGATGCAGCCTTGTTGGCCTGGCTTTCAAAACTCAAGCACATCAATACTTTGGGAGTTTTTTCCTTTTCCAGCAAGCTGCATCTTCAAATATCTTGGGCATATTTGACCATCAAAAAAAAGGAATAATCCTTTTGAAAATAAAAAAAGGCCGATTAAAATCAAGCCTTTTCACATTATTACCTCATAAGCTCTTTTAAATACCATAAAAAAGACCTTTCAGATTTCATTGCACATTAAATGGCATTGGTCACTGTGTTCGTCATTTCTTTATCAAAACCCATTTTCATCATAAGTTGCTCTACCATTTGGCGCTTTCGGCCTGTGTTGGTATTGGTTATCACCCAAAAAGGGGTATGAGGGATTTTTTTGGGTTTTGTGGTATTCCCGCTTGAAAGTAAGGTTTCTGCGTTATCTGAAAAATAAACGCGCGTACGGCCTTTTAACGCAGCAGCTTCAGAAAAACCTTGCTTATCAACAAAATACAATGTTGAAAGCAACAACATAAAACGCCCTATTGCTTTATTTTGATCTGAAAAATCTTTTGAAACAAGCAAAGATCGGATTTGTTTAGATCGTTCTAAAGGATTGGCGCACAGTACATTATTACTGACCACGATCCCCGAAGGCTTCATTGCTGCATCACCCAATGTTGCGACAGGGCGCTGATCCTTCTGCGGATCCAATAAAAGTCGGCGTAGAATGTCCGATGCACTTTCGCCAATTTGCAGAGTTTGACTGGCAATGTATCGGTATAGCTCGTTATCAACTTCAATTGTCTTCATCGTTTCGTCATCGAGCCTTCAATTTTAATTCAACGAGACGATTATACAGATTTAACAAGGTATACTCTACGTCAAACCCGCCATATTGAGAGAAAAGAACAGTGTTTTTGAACGCGAAGATCCAAAGTGAAGGCTCACCTGTGCTTTTGATCCATGGACTTTTTGGATCCCTTGATAATTTGAGAGGCCTTGCTAAAACACTTTCAGAGCAACATAAAGTCTATCAAATTGATCTTCCAAACCACGGCCTTTCACCGCATTGCGATCAGCTTGACTACAGTACGCAAGCTTCTATTTTAAAAGAATTTATTAAACAACAAAGTCTCTCTGAACTCTCGATTATTGGCCATTCTATGGGGGGGAAAATTGCCATGATGCTCGCATTAAATGATCCCCTTTTGGTCAAAAAATTGATCGTCATTGATATCGCGCCTGTTCAATATCAAACGGGCCGCCACAAGGCCATATTTAAAGCAATCAATGCCTGCTCTAATGCAGATATTTTAAACAGAAAAGACGCAGACAAGATCTTAAGTGCCTATATTGACGATCTAAGCGTGCGGCAGT
The DNA here is from genome assembly GCA_947040595.1 of uncultured Enterovibrio sp. Classification (GTDB taxonomy): domain Bacteria; phylum Pseudomonadota; class Gammaproteobacteria; order Enterobacterales; family Vibrionaceae; genus Enterovibrio. The sequence goes on from CAMRBZ010000093.1 coordinate 6,291, forward strand.
TTCTTCTCAAATCATTGATTAAAAAAGAAAATGGTCATTTCAGTTGGCAATTTAACGCAAAAGTATTGGAAGAGAAATACAAGGACATTCTTGACTGGCAATCAACCCATGTATTTAAAGGAGACACGCTTTTTATCAAAGGCGCGGAATCTGATTATCTCTTACCCGAGCACCGTCAAGAGATTGAGCAGCAATTCCCGCACGCAAAGTTTCACGTGGTTGCAAAAGCCGGGCATTGGGTGCATGCCGAAAAACCCGAAAATGTAATGCGGGCCATCTCGCGCTTTTTAGAGAGCTCTCCCTCCTCGAAATAGCGTTTTCTCATCAAAATGATGGCCTCTTTTTCCTGAGAAATCCCTTGTTACCTTGCTGTAAAGGCTTAAATAATCAAAGAAGAGGTACAGATTGATGCCATGCGTAAACAAAATCAAAAGAGCGCGATTCCCCGAGAAGGCGGATAACAGTTACTCCTTTAATATGATATAGTTGTCATGAATAAGCAGCCAAACGGAGGTGGACATGCTTTACGAGCATTTTGAATTGCTCGAAAAAGTGGGCCTGGATTTATTTTTTGCAGGCATTTTCTTTTTCATTGGCATGGCCATTAAAGACGTATTAAAAGAAGGAAAAGTACCTCCTTTTGGTCGTCGTGTTGTTTGGTTTGTTCTTTTTCTTGGATGTACCGGGTTTATTGCAAAAGGCTTCGTCACGTTTTTTTGGGCGAAAATGCCCTAAAATCCCCAAAAAAAACGGTCCCCCTAAATGAGAGCTCGCTCTGTGTAACCAACACCCCTGCATCTTCAAAGGCGATGGATATACTTTAGATAAGAAAACGAAATCAAAACCTGCATTTAAACGCACAACAGGTATATACCCAAGAGATCTGAAGATGCCAGTCGACGCAAAGAAAGAAAAGCCCCTGAACATAGGTTACTGTGTGATTGGGCTTTGAGTTCGCAGCCAACCCCTACATCTTCAAAGACAATGGGTATAAACTCTCTTTTCATGCTGTATACCCAAGACACTTGAACTTGCGTGTAGGCGAAAAGCAAGTGAAGCCCCTGAGCATAGAAGGACTATGTGATTGGGCCCAATGAGCGCAGCCAACACCCACGCAGGTTCAAAAGCGACGGGTATATCAAACAGTCAACAAAAAATAGGTATTCTCTAATATGGCGAGCGTAGGTCTCTTCTTTGGCAGCGATACGGGTAACACTGAAGCTATCGCCAAGATGATTCAAAAACAACTGGGTAAAGAACTGGTTCATGTTCAGGACATTGCAAAAAGCACTGTCGAAGAAATCAATAACTTCGATTTGCTCTTGTTCGGGATCCCAACATGGTATTACGGCGAAGCCCAATGTGATTGGGATGACTTCTTTCCTGAATTGGATAAAATAGATTTTTCTAGCAAATTAATTGCCATCTTTGGTTGCGGAGATCAAGAAGACTACGCAGAATATTTCTGTGATGCAATGGGATCTTTGCGAGATATCCTTGAAGCCAAGGGCGGTACGATCATCGGGCATTGGCCCACTGAAACATACGAATTTGAAGCCTCCAAAGCCCTTGTAGATGAACAGCATTTTGTCGGTTTATGCCTTGATGAAGACCGCCAACCTGAGCTGACGGCAGACCGGGTTGATAAATGGGTAAAACAAATTTATAGCGAAATGTGTTTATCAGAATTGACTCATTGATATCCATAAATAAAACGCGTCTTGGCGCGTTTTTATTTTGCTGCTGTGTCCCGAAACTCTGGCTTTTTTCTCACATAAAGCACCCTTCTAATTCTGCTTACAAGCTTCCCCTCTTCATCCACCACATGCACAATAAATTCAGGAAAGGCTTTTTTCCCTTGATTAGTTTCTCTTCTAATGCAAGAAATTGTTTCTTCAGTCAAAATAAAATCTGCATAAAGATCTGTTTTTCCTGGGGCGATAAAATCAATGTCCGCTTCTTTATCCCAAATAAAATATTTTTCCTTTAAAACCCCCATCAACATTAAGGCATATACCGGATCAGTCATTGAAAAAATGCTGCCGCCATATTGCGTTCGATTGGCATTTTTATTCCACCACCTTAACTTTAAACGGGTTTTCACCAAGCGAAAATCATCGCTAATATAGATAATTTTAATTCCAGCCCCCCACAAAGGAGGCCAAAAATTAAGCGCAAATTTCACGGTCCAAGGGGTGATGATTTTATATAAAGCCATTTTAATTCAATTGCCTATGCTGAAATCAAAGAGAGCCATTAAAGCAGGATGATAAAGATTTAACACCTTAAAAAACAAAATGCCAACAAAAAAACAACCAAAAGGTAAAAATTTACAACGCCCTGTATTTTCGAGGTTACAGAGCTTATTTTAATCCTTTACAATGAAAGACAAATGAAGGAAAAATAATTATATCAGATATTTTTCTTCTACTATTGGCAGGCGCTTGCCACATTTGATACGCTAGCATAAGAAACCTACACCTTTTGTGTAGATCTAAAAAGGTAAGCCCTGACCTAGGAAGAATTGGATGACAAACAACAATACGGCACTGAAAAAGGCAGGACTCAAAATTACCCTCCCTCGACTCAAAATACTCGATCTCCTTCAAGATCCTGATTGTCAACATATTAGCGCAGAAGACCTATACAAAAAACTGATTGATATGGACGAAGAAATTGGCCTTGCGACAGTCTATCGCGTATTAAATCAATTTGATGATGCGGGCATTGTAACCCGACATCATTTTGAAGGGGGTAAATCCGTATTTGAATTGGCAACCCAACAGCATCATGATCATCTTGTTTGTTTAGATTGTGGTAAGGTCATTGAATTTACAGACAATGTTATTGAGGAACGCCAAAAAGAAATTTCTAAAAAATACAATGTTCAATTAACCTACCACAGCCTTTATCTTTATGGACATTGTTTAGAGGGTGAATGTAAAAAGGATCCTCTCCTTCATCAACCTCAATAAAAACCTTTTTCTTATTAACCTCGCAAAAAAAAGCGGGGTTTTCTCTCTTTCATCGCCTTTCTTTACATCAAGACACCCGCTGTGGCATGTCAGCAAGAAGCGAGTGATCCCGATAAGGCAGCATAAAACACAAAGGGACGCTCTAATGCCGCTTCGAGAGCTCCGCCAACAACCCCGCCTTTTCAAACACAAGGGGTATATACTCTTTTCATTCAAGAAATCCCACTTTATCAAAACAAGCAATCAGAGCGAGTCCATCAAAAGCAAAGGATGCATTGCGCCTTGTCGTTTCAAGGCCAAAGAAACATTATTTATGGAAGAATGAGGTTCCTCAATGAAGAAAAGATTTGCATCACTGGATGCGTTTAGAGGCCTTTGCGCCCTTTGTGTTGTTGTTTTTCATTTGCACATTGTCGGGACGGTCACCGAGCTTTCTTTTTTTAGAGGCAGTGCCATCTTTGTTGAATTCTTTTTTGTGCTCAGTGGATTTGTATTAGCCCATGGTTATGGCTTTAAAAAAGAATTGCATTTTATTGCATTTATGAAAACACGTTTTTATCGTTTATACCCCCTTCATTTTTTTATGTTCTTTGTTTTTCTTTTTTTAGAGTTTTCAAAATTAGCCGCCTCTCATTATGCCGATTTTAGCTTTACGCATACCCCCTTTACAGAAAGCACCGCGATAAAAGAAATCATACCCAATCTGTTCCTTATTCACGCCTGGCTCCCTTTTTATGATGCTAAAAGTTTCAATTATGCTTCCTGGAGTATCAGCATTGAATTTTATCTCTATATACTTTTCTTTGTCTCTATGACGACCTTTTCGAGAGTAAAAAATTACATTTGGATCTTTACCCCGCTTGTTGTGTTTTATTTCATCTTAAATAATTCATCCTTTTTTGTGAGCGAAGTATTGCGCGGATTATCTTGTTTTTTTGGTGGCGCCGCCACTTATCTTATTTATAGAAAATACGCCCATATTCATATATCAAAAATGACAGGGACATGGCTTGAACTGTCTTCTCTCATTTTCATTGTGCTCCTTGTCCAATCAGAATTCCCCTATAAAGAGATCGCTGCAAGCCTCCTCTTTTTTATCTGTGTTTTTATTTTTTCTTTTGAGTCAGGGATTATTTCTCATTGTTTGAAATTTAAACCGTTTCAAACGGCAGGAAAACTGTCTTATTCCATCTACATGACCCATGCAGCGCTTATATTTTTAGTGACCTCTTCGATGCTTGTATTGCAAAAAATAACGGGGATTGGATTTGCACCCATGATCAACGACATTCGTTATCTCACATTAAAAAATGACCTGCTCAATCACCTCCTTTTATTGTTCATTCTCTTTTTGGTTTTATTCATGTCTCAATTAACCTATCAATATATAGAGCTAAAATGGCAGCAAAAAGGAAAACGCCCTTTCTATCAAGAAAAACAACTTAACCAATAAAAAAACCACTGACTTAAAAAGAAAGTGGTTTCATTTTTTACCCGTCGCCTTTGAAACTGCGTGGGTGTTGGCTGCGCTCTCTCAGCCCAATCACATAGTACCTCTATGCTCAGGGGCTTCGTTCGCTTGCCGCAGGCGCGCATCTTCAAGTGTCTTGGGTATTATACTTTTTCAAGCTCAACGAGAGCGGCTTCTTCTTTGTCCTTTTGCCTTTGAAACGGCTTAGACTTTATACCCCTTGGCTTTGACGTTGCTGCCCTCATTCATCTCGAACAGAGCAACTCTCTAAGCAGGTAAGCACTCACTGAGCCCCGCGTTGGTATTTCAAGCCTCTTAGACAAAAGAAAACGAGAAAAACCCCTGCATCAAAAGTAAGGTTAGGCCTCTGTTTTTGCCCAAGTATCACGCAATCCAACCGTTCTGTTAAAGACCAAAGCATCCGTTTGACTGTCTTTATTGTCAGCGCAAAAATACCCCATTCGCTCAAATTGATAGCCTTGTTCACAAGAGGCACTGATTAAGCTGGCCTCCACAAAACCCCGGAGCACAGTGAGAGAATCAGGATTGATCGTTGAGGAAATTTCCTCAGACGCTGCCGGATTCGGGACCAAAAACAAACTGTTATAAAGACGAAATTCAGCTTCAAGCCCAGATGAAACCGAAACCCAGTGGATCACGCCTTTCACTTTACGGCCATCTTCTGGGTCTTTCCCTAATGTTTGGGGATCATAAGAACAATACAGTGTGGTAATGTTCCCATCGACATCTTTATCGCAGCGCAAGGCTTTGATGATATAGGCATTGCGCAAACGCACTTCTTTTCCCATCACCAAACGCTTGTACTTTTTATTCGCCTCTTCACGGAAATCTTCTCGCTCAATCCAAATCTCCCCTGTAAAGGGCACTGAACGTATTCCCATTTCAGGTTTATTCGGATGATTCGGCGCGGATAACATTTCCATCTCACCGTTGAAGTTTTCAATTACGACTTTAACAGGGTCAAGCACGGCCATCGCGCGCGGTGCATTTTCGTTTAAATCATCTCGAATACAAGATTCTAATGCGCTCATTTCAATGGTGTTTTCTTGTTTTGTCACGCCAATTCGATGACAAAATTCACGTACAGCCGAAGGCGTATAACCGCGACGACGTAGACCTGAAATGGTCGGCATACGCGGATCATCCCAACCTGAAACCCATTTTTCCGTCACAAGTTGATTGAGTTTGCGTTTTGACATCAAGGTATATTCAAGATTCAAACGGCTAAATTCATATTGCCTTGGTTGGCACTCGATGCTGATATTCTCTAACGTCCAATCATATAAACGGCGATTGTCTTGGAATTCGAGGGTACAAATGCTGTGGGTGATCCCTTCTATCGCATCACTGATGCAATGGGTAAAATCGTACATAGGGTAAATGCACCAGGTGTCCCCGGTTTGGTGATGATGGGCAAAACGCACACGGTAAAGGACAGGATCACGCATCACCATAAAAGGAGAGGCCATGTCTATTTTCGCACGAAGGCAGGCTTTCCCTTCCGCAAATTCGCCTTTTCTCATTTTTTCAAACAAAGCCAGATTCTCATCAATGCTTCGCGTGCGATAAGGACTGTGTTGCCCGGGCTGCGTTAAGGTTCCTCTGTATTGTCGAATTTCATCCGCGCTCAGCTCTTCAACATAGGCCAAGCCTTTTTCAATTAATTCAATTGCATAAGCATGCAGACGCGCAAAATAATCCGACGAATAACACACCTCTCCCGCCCATTGAAAACCCAGCCAATGAACATCTTCTTTAATGGCTTCCACGTACTCCATGTTTTCTTTTTCAGGATTGGTGTCATCAAAACGTAAATTGCACAATCCTTGATAATCTTTGGCAATGCCAAAATTCAAGCAAATCGACTTCGCATGCCCAATGTGCAAATAACCATTTGGTTCAGGAGGAAAGCGGGTATGCACTTGGGTATGAACCCCCTGAGCCAAATCTTTATCAATGATTTGGCGAATAAAATTACTCGGGCGCGTCTGTGACTCACTCATCAAAATGTACCTCTTAAAAACACAATGCGGTTTATATATATAAGGCTCAATAATCCATGATAATGCTTCTTTACTCAACCAGAACCGAACATAGAAAGAAGATTTGCATAAAAAAACACTCTTTTTTCTCTTTCATTA
>CAMRBZ010000094.1 GCA_947040595.1 uncultured Enterovibrio sp.
ATGGGCGGCATGATGTAACCCAGCCACGCAGATTTAAGCGATTTGAAAAAAATCACTTAAAAACGCATGTAAAGATAAAGGGATGCCAGCTTGAAAAAGCGGCATCCCTTTTACGGTAGTGGCTCATATATTTGATTTACGCTTTTTCCTGTATCATGCCGATATGACGATTTATCAAAAAATTCATTGCCCAGAATGTGCCAATACCGACATCTTAAAATCGGGTTTTACTGCTAAAAGAAAACAAGGTTAACCTTGTCGCTTTACTGCATCAGATAAACACTATTTTCTCCTAGATTATTCTTATCGAGCGTCTCTTCCTGGAATAAATAAGCAAGCGGTTGATATTGCCATTCATGCTATACCGTCGCCTTTAAAGGGGCATGGGTGTTGCCTACACGCACCTTCAAGTGTTTTGGGTATCGGTCTTCATTTTTTATACTGAACAGGCTTTAAAACGTTGACTCCCTGGAATGCTTTCTCAATATCGAAAAACCGCCATACAACTTGAGACATGTCTTTTTCTCCACAGCGGTACGTTAAAAAAACAACGCCCGAATCGTCCCAACATAGACACATCACCGACGCCTGAGGTGCTTATACTTTTTCAAAATCATATTTTGATGTAAGTGAGTGAGCCAAATGCGTGAAGTGAGCTTTTACCGATCCCCTCAGCCTTTGAGGAAAAAACAAACCGCATCCTCTTTTATTTCCACTCATTTAAAAACAATTTCATTTAAATCAGAAAATAACATCCTTCTATTGGATGCGGAGATGCACTCATGAACAGCAAGTGGATTTTAGGAATGTTACTCATTGCTGTGCTTGCGTTTGGCAGCGTCATCGGTTTTAACCTTTTTATTAACAAGAAAATTGAAAACACGCTCGCTCATTTACCTGAACCCACTTACCCCGTTACAACCGAAGTTCTCGCCCCGACAGTCTGGCCTAAAAAAATAACAACCATTGGCTTCATCGAACCCAATCAAGGCGTAGATATATCCAATGAAGTGACAGGCATTGTCAACGCCATTCATTTTAAAAATGGCGCAACCGTTAAAAAAGAGACGATACTCCTGAACATCGACGCCTCGGTTCAAAAGGCCAATCTTAAAGCTCAAAAAGTACAATTGCCTTCTGTTAGAGATGACTACAAACGCCTTGCAAAGCTTTACAGTGAGAAGTCTGTTTCAGCTCAAAGCGCGCAAACGGCACAAGCAAAATATGAAGCAATGCAGGCCAATATAGAAAGCCTTGAGGCCACCATCGCCCTTCGGTCCATCAAAGCGCCATTCGATGGTTTGCTCGGGATCCGCAATGTAAATCTGGGTCAATACCTTTCTCAAGGCACAAATATTGTGCGTCTTGAAGATCTTTCCTTGATGCGAGTGCGCTTTAGTGTCCCACAAGCTGATCTTGGTAAAATCTTTTTGGGACAAAAAATTTCTCTTCGCATTGAAGCCTTTCCTGAACGAACTTACGCAGGCTCAATTAATGCAATTGAGCCTGTTGTAAACAGTCAAACAGGGCTGGTTATGGTTCAGGCTGAATTACCCAATAAAGATCACTCCCTACGTGGCGGCATGTTTGCAGATGTACAAATCGAATTAAATGATCTCGATAAACAATTTGTTGTACCTCAAACGGCCATTGTGTTTGCGCTTTATGGAAATTCTATTTTCATTGTCGAAAAAGTGAATGACGAAACCCGTGTTGAGCAAGTCACAGTCAAGGTCATAGAGCGCAGAGGAAACAATGCATTGGTTTCTGGAAATATAAAATTTAACGACGTGGTCGTCACAACTGGCATTTTAAATCTCAGCAATAACACCAAGGTAAATATTGTGCCAAATCCAATTTCCGTGCCCGATAAAATGCCACAACTATAAAGGAGCACGGAATGTATTTTACTGATATTTTCATTCGTCGGCCTATCATGGCAGCTTCTTTAAGTGTTCTTTTATTGCTTTTAGGCTTAAATGCATTAAAAGATCTGCAAGTCCGCCAATATCCTGAAATGACAAATACTGTAATCACCGTCACAACAGCCTATCCTGGAGCGGATGCTGACTTGGTTGAGGGCTTTCTCACACAGCCACTAGAGCAAGCCCTCGCACAAGTTGATAACCTTGATTTTATGACCTCAACAAGTCAACTTGGTAAATCAAACATTGTATTAAACATGCTATTAAATACAGCTCCAGAAGCGGCTTTAGCCAATGTTTTATCTCAGATTAATTCAGTTTTAAACCAGCTCCCAAGCGAAGCCTATAATCCCTCCGTGACCTCATCGACAGGGGCTACAACCTCCATTTTGTACCTGTCCTTTTTCAGTAAAGAACTTAATTCCAGTCAAATCGTGGACTATTTAGAAAGGGTCGTTAATCCACAAATATCAAGCATCAATGGGGTATCCAATATTTCAATGATGGGAGGCGCGCCCTTTGCACTTCGAATTTGGCCAGACCCTGAAAAACTGGGCCAATACGATCTTTCAACTTCTGCGCTCATCGACATATTACAAAAAAATAATTACCAATCCGCTGTAGGTCAGTTTACAAGTTATCTTACCGTCCTAAACAGCACCATTGATAGCCAAGTTACGACGGTTGAAGGTTTAGAAAACCTCGTGATTAAAAGCTATCAAGGACAAATTGTTCGATTACGTGATGTCGCAACAATCAATTTAAGTAAAAACAGCGATAACTCACGCGCCCTCGCCAATGGCAATGAAGCGGTCATCATCGGCATTAATGCCACTCCCACGGCGAACCCTTTGGATGTCGCCGCGGGTGCAAACGCAAAATTTAAAACAATAAAACAAAACCTTCCTTCAAACATAGAAGCCAAAATTCTTTATGACTCCACACTGGCCATCACCGACTCCATCAATGAAGTCGTGATCACCATTGGAGAAGCTGTTGTGATTGTTATTGGGGTTATTTTACTTTTCCTCGGATCGTTTCGTGCAGTGGTCATTCCTCTTGTCACCATCCCTCTTTCTCTTATTGGGGTGATGAGCATCATGCAGGCATTTGACTTCACCCTTAACCTTATGACCCTTCTTGCCATGGTTCTCGCGATTGGATTGGTCGTTGATGATGCCATCGTGGTCGTTGAAAATGTAGACCGTCACATCAAATTGGGCAGCAAGCCTTTTAAAGCCGCGATTGAAGCCACCCGTGAAATTGCCGTTCCTATTATTTCTATGACAATCACCCTGGCTGCTGTTTACGCACCGATTGCATTAATGGGAGGGATCACTGGCGCTCTCTTTAAAGAATTCGCACTCACCCTTGCTGGCGCCGTCTTTATTTCAGGTTTTATTGCACTTACACTCTCACCGATGATGTGCTCTAAAATGCTCAAACCAGAAAGCAAACCCTCTAAATTTGAGGAAACAGTTGAAAAAGTTCTTGGAAAAGTCACTGCAGGTTATCAATCGACGCTTCACAGCGTATTGGATCATAAACCCGTCATTCTCCTTTTCTCTGCCATTGTCTTTTTTTCACTGCCCGCATTGTTTTACTTTATTCCTTCACAATTGGCGCCAAACGAAGACCAAGGTGTGGTCGTGGTTATCGGAAATACGCCTTCTACATCGAACAACGACTACATTCAAAGCAACATGAAACTCATTTCTGAAATCATCGAAAAACAACCCCAAACAGAAGCCTCACTTGCGTTAATCGGGATCCCGAGTAGCAGTCAAGGTATCGCGATTGGCCCTTTAATTCCCTGGAGTGATAGAACCGAAAGCCAAAAAGAAATTTCTAACGTGATCAATAAAGAGGCCAAAAAAATTCCAGGGATCAATGCCACCGCTTATCAAATGCCCTCTCTACCTGGGGCTTCTGGTGGCCTTCCTGTTCAATTTGTCATCACAAGCCCTGCTGACTTTGAAACCCTTTATAATATCGGCTCAAAAATCCTCAAAAAAGTCAAAGAAAGCCCTTTGTTTGTTTATTCAGATGTCAATTTAAAATACGACTCAGGACTGGTTCAATTGATCATTGATAGAGATGCGGCGGGTGCTTATGGCGTTACCATGCAAGCCATTGGGGCGACATTGAGTCATTTAATGAGCGGAGGGTATATTAATCGCGTAAATATTGATGGCCGTTCTTATGAAGTCATTCCTGAAGTTGAGCGTAAGCATCGTGCCAATCCTCATTTAATAAGCCAACTTTATGTTACGGCCCAAAATGGAAAAGCCATCCCTTTATCGAGTTTGGTTACATTCAGCGTTAATGGCCAAGCAAACTCTTTGCCTCACTTCAATCAAATGAATTCCATATCCATCGAGGCCGTGCCAGCACCGAATGTTGCGATGGGGGATACCATTCAATTTTTAGAGTCTCTGGCTGTGACAGATCTCCCGCTGGGATATAACTATTCCTTTATGGGAGAGTCGCGTCAATTTGTAGAAGAAGGAAACGCGCTGTATTTAACTTTCGCCCTTGCGCTTGCGATTATTTTCTTGGTTCTTGCGAGCCAATTTGAAAGTCTTCGTGATCCTTTGGTGATTATGTTCACCGTGCCTTTGGCCATCAGCGGCGCGCTTGTTGCCCTTGCTTGGACGCACGTCTCAGGAGAGACCTCTCTTAATATTTACTCTCAAGTCGGCCTTATTACCTTGGTTGGCCTTATCACTAAACACGGAATTTTAATGTGTGAAGTGGCCAAAGAAGAGCAAATAACAAAAGGTATATCCAAAGAAGAAGCCATTGTAAATGGCGCAACAATGCGTCTTCGTCCAATTCTAATGACCACGTCCGCCATGATTGCAGGATTGATCCCCTTACTCTTTGCTTCTGGAGCAGGTGCGGCATCACGCTACAACATAGGATTGGTGATTGTTGCAGGTCTCGCTATCGGTACCCTCTTCACTCTTTTTGTTTTACCCGTCATTTATACCTATGTTTCTGGAGGGCATAAATTACACGAAGATGAAGAAGATGAAATGCTCTCTCAAGCTGAAAAAACAAAATCACCTGATGTTTGATTCTGATTCTTTTATCTCACCTCAAAATATATTCCCAAAATATTTGAAGGTGCAGCTTGGCGGAAAGAACGAAAAACGCCTAAGCATCAATGCACGATGTAATTGAGCGTCAAGAAGCAAACCCAGTCTCCTTTATCGAAAAAATAAAAAAACCGCCAACGGCGGTTTTTTTATAGGACAAAAAAGAGCCCGTTATGCAATCATAAAAACAAAAATCACAGACAGAACAGTCACAAAAAGAGCAACACCATAGCAAGCAACCTTACCCGCGGTTCCCGTGTGAAATTTAAAATCATGCATTCCATGATGTAAACGGTGCATCGCATGCCACATAGGCAAAGAAAGAGTGCCAATGGTAAACAAGCCACCAATGATACTTCCTACAAATGCTGTAACACGCTCATAACTCATGGACTCAGGAGCTAATAATCCCATAGGAACCATGATCCCAAATAGCAAAATTGTCACAGGCGTTATCATGGCAAACCAAGACCCACCCGCACCAAATAAGCCCCACCACACAGGTTCGTCAGAACGTTTTGGATTTAAATCGACCACGTTTTATTTCCTCACTTGCAGCTATTAAACCAAAAACAGAACAATGGCGGAAATCACGATCACAGCCATCCATTGCGCAAAAACGATCACTTTCTTGTTCAGCAATTTTCCACCAATGCGTATCGGCATCACTTGAGGCATCATGCTAAAGAAGGTTTGTGCATGAAATAAACTCCCAAGCAAGGCGACAAGGTTCATCGCGATAACAAAAGGATTCGCCATAAAAGCCAGCCAATTTTCCCAAGCACTTTCTCCCATCACCAAACACGCGAGGCCAAAGGTCAAAGACAAAGTAAAAAAGAGCAAGGGCAATACCGTGGCTTCACGCAGGATATACATGCGATAAAAAGGACTCTCTGCCCACCAAGTGCGCGTCATTTCACGAACGTAAGGTTTACGATTAGACATCCTATGCCTCCACTTTTTGAGGTTTGCCATCCGGCTTTAACATCGCAATCACGAAATCTAAAGAAGATGAGATCTTTCCTTGGTTTACCGCTGCTGCAGGGTCCACATTTTTGGGACAGACTTCTGAACAATATCCAACAAAAGTACAACCCCATGCGCCGTTTTCACCGTTAATCAAGGTCATTCGCTCTTTCGCGCCGTGATCACGGCTATCAAGGTTATAACGATGCGCCAAAGTCAATGCTGCAGGTCCAATAAATTCAGAATTCAATCCAAATTGAGGGCATGCTGAATAGCAAAGGCCACAATTGATGCAACCTGCAAATTGCTTGTAACGCGCCATTTGCTCTGGCGTTTGATTATTTGGCCCCTCTTCAGGGGTACGATCATTTCCAAGAATATAAGGTTTGATGGCTTCAAGCCGCTCAATAAACGGCGTCATATCGACAATCAAATCTTTTTCAATTGCAAAATTAGCCAAAGGCTCAATCGTCAAACCCTCAGGGTAATCTCTCAAAAAAGCTTTACATGCCAGTTTTGGAATCTTATTTACCATGAGACCACAAGAGCCACAAATGGCCATTCGGCACGACCAACGATAAGACAAGCTCGAGTCCAGCGTGTCTTTGATGTAACCTAAAGCATCTAATACAGACATGGTTTCATCATAAGGCACATCAAAAGCGTGCAAATACGGTTCACTGTCCGTCGCCGGATCATAGCGAAGGATCTTTATTTTCTGAATGCGATTTGCTGACATTATGCTTCTTCCTTTTGAGCGCAATCGGCCAAATTATCTTGGCTTGCTTTTTTAACCGCCTTTTCTGCTTCTTCTGCTGCGGCCCCGTATAAACGAGCTTTAGGCTGAGATTTAGTAATCGTAACATCACTGTATTTAATGGTTGGCTCAGCGTCTGGATTAAAAAACGCGAGAGAATGTTTCAAGTAATTGACGTCATCTCGCTCAGTGCAACCTTCATCTAAACGCTGATGCGCACCACGAGACTCACGACGCATTAAAGCCGAATGCGCCATCGACTCTGCCACCTCAAGGCTGTATCCCAATTCAATGGCATACAACAAATCCGTATTAAAGACCTTGCCTTTGTCTTTGATGTGAATTCGCTTATAACGCGCTTTTAGCTCTGTCAGCTTTTTAATGCTTTCTTGTATCAAGTCTTCACGACGGTAAATGCCGCAACCCGCTTCCATGGTATGCCCCATTTCCGTTCGAATATCTGCCCAATTCTCATCACCGTCTTGGTTCATTAGCGTGTGTATTTTCGCTTCAACGGCTTTCACTTGAAGGGCAATTTTAGCGTCATCCCATCCTTTAAATTCCATGGCTCGTGCAACCGCACCTTCACCTGCTAATCGCCCAAACACAACAAGCTCAGCCAATGAATTAGAACCTAAACGGTTTGCGCCATGAAGACCAACAGAGGAACACTCTCCCACAGCAAACAAGCCTTTAATGACGGTTTCATTTTTCCCGTTCGTTTCAATCCCCCCCATTGTGTAATGGGCGGTAGGTCGAATAGGGATAGGCTCTTTCGCAGGATCTACGTTGACATAGGCTTTTGCTAATTCACAAATAAAAGGCAAACGCTCATTCAGATATTCTTCACCTAAATGACGAAGATCAAGCAAGACCACATCACCTAATGCATGTTTAATGGTGTTTCCTTTTTGTTGCTCGTGCCAAAATGCTTGTGAGACCTTGTCTCGCGGTCCGAGCTCCATGTATTTGTTTTTGGGTTCTCCGACAGGGGTTTCTGGGCCCATGCCATAATCTTGCAGATAACGATATCCATGCTTATTAACAATGATCCCCCCCTCGCCACGACACCCTTCTGTCATGAGGATCCCTGTACCAGGCAGACCTGTTGGATGATATTGCACAAATTCCATATCACGTAAGGCCACACCGTGACGATAAGCCATTGCCATACCGTCCCCGGTCACAATGCCGCCATTGGTGTTGCAGTTATAAACACGCCCAGCACCACCTGTGGCTAAAATAACAGATTTCGCTTTAATACAGATCAATTCACCTTCAGACATGTGAATCGCAATCAAGCCTTGAGCTTCGCCGTTAACCACAAGTAAATCCACAACAAAATACTCATCTAACCGCTTAATTTGCTTGTATTTAATTGAGGTTTGAAACAAAGTGTGCAGCATGTGGAATCCAGTTTTATCCGCAGCAAACCAGGTCCGCTCAACTTTCATCCCACCAAAACGACGCACGTTGACTTCGCCATTCTCCTTACGAGTCCAGGGGCAGCCCCATTGCTCTAGTTGGATCATTTCACGCGTTGCATTTTTAACAAAATATTCAACAACATCTTGTTCACAAAGCCAATCACCACCACCGACAGTATCATCAAAATGATTATCTAAACTGTCTTCGTCTTTGATGACAGCCGCAGAGCCCCCTTCTGCTGCCACGGTATGCGAACGCATAGGATAAACTTTAGAAATAAGTGATATTTCAAGTTCTGGGTTTGCTTCAGCCGCCGCAATGGCTGCGCGAAGACCCGCGCCACCTGCACCAATGACCGCGATATCTGTGGTGATTGTTTTCACAACTATCCTCCGAAGGATAATAAAAGAATAAGATACATAAAATTGGATCAACTTTACTTGAAATAACAGAGAAAGAAATTGACCTAAGATCTTATTATTTATACTTTATTCTCTATTTTTTCTGACATTGCGATCTTTCTCCTTTATCAATAAAATACACAACCTAATTCATCAAAGCCTCTGCTTGATTTTTATGCGAGTAAAACACATGTCTTTAAAATGGCGCCCCACCGCCTCCATGGAAACCCTTAAATCAAGGGCGCGATGTATGACGCTGATCCGTCATTTTTTCTTTGAAAGGGGGGTTTTAGAAGTAGAGACGCCAGCAATGAGTCAAGCCACAGTGACGGATGTGCATTTACACCCCTTCACGACACACTTTGTTGGCCCTGGATTTGCGAAAGGCTTGCCACTTTATTTGATGACCAGCCCTGAATTTCATATGAAACGCTTACTGGCGGCAGGCAGTGGGGCCATTTTTCAAATATGCAAAGCATTTCGAAATGAAGAAGCAGGACGCCACCATAATCCTGAATTTTCCATACTTGAATGGTATCGCCCCGGATTTAACCATCATGATTTAATGGATGAAATGAATGCTTTATTGTGTATTGTTCTTGATGTTAGCAATACAACACGCATCACTTATCAAAATGCGTTTTTAAGCACTCTTGGCATTTGCCCTCTTGAGGGGGATATAAAAGCCCTTAAAATCACAGCTGCAACCTTGGGCTTATCAGAGATAGCAGAGAATGAAAATGACAAAGACACCTTACTTCAACTCCTGTTCAGTCAAGGCGTAGAACCAAAAATTGGTCTTGAGTGTCCTGTTTTTGTTTATGATTTCCCAGCATCTCAAGCGGCACTGGCCAGAGTGTGCAAAAAGGATCCCCGAGTTGCCTCGCGATTTGAAGTGTATTTTCAAGGAATTGAACTTGCGAACGGCTTTCATGAGCTCGATGACCCCGATGAACAGCGTGCGCGCTTTGAAGATGAAAATCAAAAACGTATCAAGTCAGGTTTAAAAGCGCAACCGATTGATTTTCATTTAATTGAAGCGTTGAAATACGGTTTACCCAACTGTGCAGGAGTCGCAATAGGCATTGATCGTCTTATCATGCTTTCACTTAAAAAAACAGCCATTGAAGACGTGATTGCCTTTTCAGTCGAACGGGCTTAATGCCTTTTTATAATACAGAATGCCCCTCTATCATCCTTGTTTTGTATGTTAAAAAGAGCGAAGACACAAAAGAGAAGGGCAAATAAAAAGGGCAATCTTGCCCTTCATTTCATCCCGTGTCACCCCTTCACTGTGGGTTTAATCGAACATGGGGTCTGCAACATGTTCAGGTTGATTTTCATGTGCATAGACTTCCCCCATTCGGGTTGTTTTGCCAACACAAACACTCTCGTCAAACTTCATTGCGCCTTTAGGGAAAAGATTGATCACCGTCGAGCCCAACTTAAAGCGCCCCATCTCCTCTCCTTTAGCCAAATAAACGGCATCTTCACCTGAAGCAGGATAATCCCAACGGCGAATACTTTGCCCTGTGGGTGGTGTCACTGTGCCCGCCCAAACCGTTTCTATACTTCCAACAATGGTTGCACCAACAAGCACTTGCGCCAAAGGCCCAAAACGTGTGTCAAAAATACAAACAACACGCTCATTACGTGCAAATAAATTCGGCACGTTTTCAGCCGTCAGAGGATTGACAGAAAAAAGATCACCCGGCACATAAATCATTTGGCGAAGCGTTCCATCACAAGGCATATGGACACGGTGATAATCGCGGGGAGATAAATAAAGCGTGGCAAAATCACCTTCAGCAAACTCTTCCGTTAATTCTAAATCGCCACCTAAAAGATCAGACGCATCAAACGTATGTCCTTTTGCTTGAATCAATCGACCTTTTTCAATGGGACCTGCTTGGCTTACGCAAGCATCGGCCGGATAGGTTATTACGTGGGGGTTTTTGTAAATAAGGCGCGCACCCTCTTTGAGTTCACGCACAAAAAAATCATTAAATGTTGCATAACTTGAAGGATCTGCGTTTTTCGCATCGCCCATTTCAACTTTATATTGACGAATAAAATATTTAATCATTGCTTTCGTCAAAAAGCCCGCTTTCGCCGCCGCCAACTTACCAACAAAACGGGTGAGTAAATGTTTAGGCATGCAATACTGCAAACCTATTTTTAAATCATTCGACATGATTTTCCCTAAAAATTTATTTAATTCTGAAAATATCACAATTCTAAACATTTAGAGCACATCGTTTTAAAAAATAACAAAGGACTCACTTAATGATGACAAAAACACAGATTAATCTGTGTTTTTTTTGTCGCGAGAGAACTGACGATTTGTTTTGTTTTCAGACATGCTTTCGATGATCCGATGGTAGTTTTCAAAGCGCTCAAGATTTATTTTTCCGTCTTCAACAGCAGCACGGATCAAACAACCTGGATCAGCATTATGCGTACAATCTCGAAATTTACAACCACCCAAAAATTGCCGAAATTCTTTAAAACCACGGGTCACTTGATTCACATCTAAGTGCCAAAGACCAAATTCTCGCACCCCAGGGCTATCAATTAAATCGCCCCCATCAGGGAAATGATAAAGTCGGGCTGTGGTGGTGGTATGTTGACCTAGTCCTGAATTTTCTGAGACGGCTTTTGTTTGTGCGTTGACCTCTGGCAACAAAATATTCACCAAACTCGATTTTCCGACGCCCGATTGCCCCACAAAAATACTGGTGACGTTAGCAAGCTTCTCTTTTAACCTTGCCATCCCTTCACCCGTTTTTTGACTGACCATCAAAACTTCATAACCAATCTCAGAATACAAAGCAATGATCTCTTTTACCCTTTCTGATGAGGCATCATCTAAAAGATCAATTTTATTAATAAGAATAAAAGGGGTAAAATTAACTTGCTCGGTTGCAATAAGGTAACGGTCGATAATGTTGGTCGATAATTCGGGCAATATCGAAGAAACAATCACCACTTGTTCAATGTTTGCCGCAACGGGTTTAACTCCGTCATAATAATCAGGGCGCGTTAATACACTGGTACGCGGATGAACCGCCTCTACGACGCCTGCAATACCTTGAAGCGCTTCAACACCGGGCCGCCAAATCACTTTGTCACCCGTGACGAGACTTTCAACAGAACGACGTAAATTACAACGGAAAATATCGCCAGTTTGGGTATCTTCTACATCGGCATGCTGACCAAAACGCGTGATCACCATCCCTTCGCGTGCAGCTTCCAGAAGAGACTCGCCCCACTGAACGTCTTTTTCCTGACGATGGATTCGTTTATTTTGGTTTGTTCGTACTTGCCGCAATTGGCCTTTTGTGAGCTTTTTCTTTTTTACCACGAGAATATCGCTCGTTTAGTTGGTTTTCAAATCAAGCTAAGTATGATACATGCTTTAACTGTAAAAGAGGAAAATTGGATGACGATAAATGATAAGAATTTAATTTGGATTGATCTTGAAATGACGGGGCTTGAACCTGACATTCATAAAATCATAGAAATCGCAACAATAGTCACAGATGCACAACTGAATATTTTGGCTGAAGGCCCTGTTCTTGCTGTTTTTCAACCCGACGAAGAATTAGCAAAAATGGACGACTGGTGCACACAAACCCACACCAAAAGTGGACTTGTAAAGCGCATTAAAGCAAGCACAACAACAGAAGAAAGCGCCGTTAAACAAACCCTCGAATTTTTACAAAACTGGGTTCCCGCCGGCGCCTCACCGATTTGTGGAAACAGCGTCGGTCAAGACCGTCGATTTTTATATAAACACATGCCTGAACTCGAACGCTTTTTCCATTACCGATATCTTGATGTCAGCACCATCAAAGAATTAGTACGTCGCTGGGAACCGGAGCTGCTTTCTGGAGTCCAAAAGAAAGGAGCTCATTTGGCGCTTGAGGATATTCGTGAATCCATTGAAGAACTTCGTTATTATCGCAGCAAAATTTTTACCATATGATGGATTTGGCATGATGAATCCTGCTCGATGAAAAAAAATCATAAAATATGCACATTAATACTTGCATCCAAGATTTTTCTTCGTATAATTCGCACCCCTAAAGGAAATAAAGTCTTTAGAACGCGACACTAGCTCAGTTGGTAGAGCGCAACCTTGCCAAGGTTGAGGTCACGAGTT
>CAMRBZ010000095.1 GCA_947040595.1 uncultured Enterovibrio sp.
GCTTAAAATAGCAAGGGAGAGATGTAATTTTATTGTTAAATTAAATAATGTGAAAATGGGATATAACCTGTTATATCGCTGTAATGAGGTGTGCTGTAATAATGTTAAGTTTTAATTTTATTGAGTGACATAGAATCTCGAATATTCTCGTTATTATGATGTTTTGCTTGTGTGATGTTGTTTCTATCTTAAAATTTTTTCTTCTTTTTATCTTATTTTGCACTGTATAATAATCAACTCTTTATATATATGAGTAACGATTAATGAAAAAATATGCATTAAAAGCAGTGGCATCAATCCTTTTGACTGCTTCTTTGACGGGGTGTATTGGACAAATGGCCACCTCTGGAATGGTCATGAAATTTAACCTGAGTGTTGTGGATAATCGTTATGGACGCGCAGGTCTGTATCTATTGATGAGCCCTGTTTACGGTTTGGCGGCGACTGCGGATTTGTTTATTTTTAATTCCATTGAGTTTTGGACTGGGACAAACCCTATCTCGGGGAAATCGCCCGCTGTAGCGGATACGCCTATGAATGCAATTATTAAAATAAACAATAAACTGAGCAAAGAGCTAAGAACGGCCCCCATTAAATTATCTTCTGCGAGTGTAAAGCAAATTGATGATAATACTCTTGAAATGTCAGTAAGTTACCTTGATGGTTCGAGCCAGATCCTACGCGGTGAAAAAGAAGCTGAAGGGGTTAATTTTTATTTAGATAATGAATTTATAACGTCTGTTTCTTTTGATGAAATGAATTCTTATGTGGCTTCACGCGTTTAGCCGACATTCCGCACATGAGCAAATAATATTGATTTATAAGCATCCAGATGAATGTTTGTTCATAAATCCATATCTGCGCGTGACGCTACGTGAAAAATTTACATTCCAATTTTGATTTCAACGTCAGATTTTAAAAAATCGAGCTTCGGTGCGCAATGACGGGTTTAGTTTTACGTCATTTTTAATACAAAAAACGCCTCAACAGTCTTTGAGGCGTTTTTTTCAATGAATATTTAGATTTTAACTTGAATGGGCCCAGTAAAGACATTCACATTGGGGGCTGTACCTTTGAATTTCTCATAATTGACGATGCACGTGTATGCGCTGCATGCTTGAGCGAGTTCTGAGGTACCGACATCTAAACTGACCGTATTTGGGTCTCCATAAGTATCTATTGCATTTATTTCAGAAGAGAGGGGGCCATACCAGGCTCCTTCTTGAATGCGGATCACCCCTCTTGGGTAGTTTTTTGAAATCACAGCACCTGCAATTAATTGCCCACGGTCGTTAAAAACGCGAATTAAGTCTCCTTGATGAATTCCTTTTTCTTTTGCATCTTCGGGATTAAGGTAGGCGGGCTCTCTGCCTTTCACTGTGTACGTTGCACGTAGAGTGGGGGATTCACACATTTGTGAATGTAATCGTTTTTCTGGATGGCAGGACTGTAACCAAAAAGGGAATTTATCTGATCCGGGTCCGCCATGAGACCGTTCGTGTTTTTCAAACCACATGGGGTGCTCTTGGCAATATTTATATCCAAAGCTACCAATTTTTCGACTGCTGATTTCTATAAACCCGGATGGGGTACCGAGAGGATTTAATTCAGGATCTTCTCTAAATAATGCGTGCCTTACATAGGTACTGCCTTCACCAAAGCTGATGTAGCCCTCTTTCCAAAATGTATTGAAATCGGGCATTTCAAAATTGCCTTTATTGGCGATAACGCATTCATTATAGAGTTTTTTTAGCCAATCCATTTCAGATCGGTCTTGTGAAAATTCTTTGTCCTTTTTATCCCCAAAACGCGCGGTTAAACCTTTAAAAATCTCAAAATCGGTGCGTGATTGATAGAGAGGGTCAACCAATTTATGCATGGCCAATAAACCCGTTGCAGAATAGGCGCCATAGAGATCAATGTCATTTCGTTCAAATTGTGTGCAAGCAGGAAGGACAATATCAGAAAAACGACAGCTTGCAGTCCATGCATAATCTATCGTGATGGCCGTTTCGATGTTGTAATATGCTTTTTTCATTCGGTTATGATCTTGGTGGTGATTCCAAGGGTTATTGCCGCTTACAACGACCATTTTAATGGGGGGTAATTTTACTTTGTTTCCGTTGTAATTAATTATTTTTCCTGGTTCTTCAATGGCTTCAATCCACCTTGCAACGGGTATTGTGCTTGCGTAACCTTTGAAATCGCCCTCATGTAAAGGGTTCATGCCAGCATCAAGATTTCGAGGGAACCCTCCTGGACCAGAAGCGCCCGTTGCGGGCTCTCCTATTCCACTGTAATGATGTGCATAAGAAACCCCGCCACCGGGTAAGCCTATGTCTCCTAACATACTGGCAATGACCGCTCCCATCCAGTAAGGTTGTTCTCCATGTTGTTGACGTTGAATACACCAACCAAACATAATTTGAGTACGAGCGCGGGCAAGCATTCTTGAAAATTCACGAATTTTCTCAGAAGGGATACCACAAATCGCTGAGGCCCATTCTGGCGTTTTTTCAATCTTATCTTTTGTTTTTCCCATTACATACTGAATGAAATCTTCAAAACCGATACAGTAAAGATCAACGAATTCTTTGTTATAGAGGGCTTCTTTATATAGCGTGTGAGCAATGGCGAGCATAAAAGGAACATCTGTTTGAGGGTGTATATACAGCTGTTTACAACCTAGATAATTTTGAGTTTCAGATTTCACAGGATCAACTGAAATGACTTCAATTTCACCTGATGCAACTTTCTTTTTGAGCTCAGCAAAATACCCATAAACGTCATGGGTAGGGCACTGCCAGCCGACTTGTGCATTTTTCAGCGGGTCATTGGACCAGATAATGATTTGTTTTGCGTGTTTTAGCACTAAAGACCAAGATGTTTGTTGTGCATAAACTTCTGTTGAACCCAAGATGTAGGGCAAAATGGTTTGCCCAGCGCCTGTTGAATAATCCCCTATTTTTTTTACAAATTGACCATGCATTGCAAGGGCGCGTTGCATATGGGTTGTACAGCTGTGAAATTGGCCCGTTTGTCTCCAGCCTGTTTGGCCTCCCAGTAAGGCTGAGGGTCCATAGGTTTTTTGCACCCGTTCTAATTCGCTGTAAAAAAGATCCAGTGCTTGATCCCAAGTGACACGAACAAATCGGTTGTCACCTCTTGTTTTATTCCAATTTTTTGAACGTGTTAGCCAATCAAGACGGACCATTGGATAGCGGACACGTGAGGGGTTATAGATCATTCCCTTTATGCCATCGAGCATTTTGCTTGGGTATTTATCGTGAGGAAAAGGGACAACCTCGCTCACTTCACCGCCAAGGATCCGTGCACGAAACGCGCCCCAATGAGACCCCGAGGTACGCCAGGTCCCTTCGGTTAATTCTGGATTTACGTTTGCATTTACGTCTGTTGAGACAAGCAAACTTGGACCTATCACGGCGGTTGCACTGACAGAAAGTAAGCCTTTTAGAAATGTTCTTCTATTGATTGTCATTTTTTTCGCCCTCCGCATGTCCTACAAAATCACTGGAATGTTTTTGTAAATATTTCAATACGAGTGTTTGCGTTGCCTCATCAAAATTAACAAAGCCCATCATTCCATCAAACATTCCTGGCCATGTATTGGCATCGAAGTGGCTCTCATCGGGTTGGGTATGGCACAGGCTGCAATTGGTGTCATAAGATGCTTTTGCTTCTGTCCAAATGGGTTCGATGGTATCGATAAATTCAGATTTTTTAGTCCATAGGTCAACTTCGATGCGTTGCCAGGTTAATCCTGTTAATTTGTCTTCTTTGGTTTCAAATGTTCTAACATCGGTTTTACTTTGTGCAACTTCTTTTGATAATGCAGCGGAGGGGATGTTGAGTGCGAAGTCTTCATAAATGACGCGTCCAAATCCTTTCATTTTCCGCCAACCGGATAAAGAAATTTTGACTGTCGTATCGGTTTGTTCCATGACGCTCACTTTTGTGGCAGGCTCCAGTACTCCCGCATTTGTGCTGAGCTCAGGATCTAAAAATAAATTCAAAAAATTCACACTGTAAATCGGTTGTTTATTCACATATCTTGTGCTGTGAGAGATTGAAATGAGTTTCCCAAGCATGCCACCCGTGGAGCTCATTTCTGCGGGAAGTGCATGAGCAATGCCTTTGTGGCAATCAATGCAGCTTTGATCTCGTTCTGCGGCTTGGCGCATTTGTACACGGGCTGCGGGCCTTAAATTGTCAAGTTTCATACTTTCGTATTTATGGCAATATTTGCATTCTTTAGAGCCATTTGCAGAAAACCGACTCCATTCATTTTGTGCAAGGCGCAACCGATGATCTAAGAACTTTTCTCGTGTATCGATAACACCAAATATTTGAGCAAAAACCTCTTTACTGGCTTGCATTTTACGGGCTATTTTATCTGTCCAATTATGAGGAACATGGCAGTCAGGACAGGTTGCTCGAACGCCTGAATTATTTGACCAATGGGGTGTTTTTTGTAATTCTGGGTAAACATTGTCACGCATCTCATGGCATGAAATACAAAATTTTTCTGTATTTGTCCATTCCATCGCGGTATTAAACCCCCCCCAGAAAATGACACCTGCAATAAATCCACCGAGTGTCAAAACACCTAAACTGATTTTTGATGCAGGGCTTTTCATTGCTTTCCATAGATTTTTTATAAATTTCTTCATTGCGATCTGCTCTTTTCAAAAAGTGGATGTATTCATTAACCATGTCCTGGAAGACCAAAAAGAAAGAGTTGACTCATCCATATGGCAAACCCGTAACCACCAATAAAAATGATGCTTAAAACAGGAAATAAGATGAGAGTGATAAAAAAAAATGCATGCCATTCAAATTTTTTTTTCTCTTCTTCATTTATATTTTCGGATTCGTCATGTTTCATGAAATTGTCCTCATAGAGATGTCTGTTCTGGATATAAGAAATGAAAACATCCTGCTTACAAGCAAGGTATAAAAGAGATTTTTCCATTTTTTAGAACAAGAATGAGATAGAAAAAGACGCTCAAATTCTATTCGTAAATTAAAGGATGACGGTCATGTTCATATCGTCTTGATTTTTTTCTTTAAAAATCAATGTATTTTTAAGTTGTAACGTCGTTATTGTTTCTTATTCAAGAAATACTTTAATTAATTATTATGAACGATCTGACGCCTTAATTTGTTAAAATAAATTTTAACGTCTCAGTGAGTTATTATAATTAGGATTTAACCTTGATGTAAATGTAACGAATTGAAGTTACTCTTTTTTTAATGAATAATGTTTTATTTTTAGTGTTCTATTTTCACCTTCATTTTAGAGGATGCTTTATTCTTTTCTGTCTTTTTGTTGATGCATATAGAGACTTCTTTCAATGAGGAACTAAAAAGAAATGAAGGAAAATGTTTTTCTAGGCATATGTATATACCCAAGACATTTGAAAATACGCGCCTGCGGAAAACGAGCTATGTGATTGGGTTGAACGAGCGTAGCCAACACCCACGCAGTTTCAAAGGAGACGGGTGTCTTTTTAAATCCTCTTTCTGGCTGTCTCTAAATAAATGAAAGCGTCAATTAATGCAGATGCTGTACTGTCTTTTTTATTAAAAATAAAAGATGACAAGATAACCTTTTGAACGTGCATCTTCATTGTCTATAGCCAAATAATTTGAAAATACAGGGGGCCGAAAAGAACGAAAAGCCCTAGCTCATAGATAGACGTTGTGATTGGACTTTTGAGCGCATCCTACAATCGGCATCTTCAAAGTTGATGGGGAGACAATGTCTATTTTTTGGGAAGATTTTTTGTGCGGAGAAGACACTTCAATAAGACGCCAATGTATCAAGATGTGCAATGTCTTTAAAGGGGGCTTTCAGGGAGAGATCATGAAAGAACTGTATTAAACAGGATTAACCTTATCAAAAAATACCGTTTAATTTAATTCGTGTAGCCAGGAAAAACATGGCGTGTGAATTAATGCTTACTCTTATTATTTTGATAACTCATTATTTTGTTTTAGTGCACTCTTGAAATAAATGATGAAAGAGTGCTTTTTTATATCTATCCCTCTGCTTTGGTGCGGTGTGTTTTTTTGGCTTCCCTCCTTCAATCCAAGATATTTTAAGGCGATGGATAAGCAGACTGAGGTGTGAAAAAAAGGTCCCTTTTTTTTAAGGAGTAAGCTCTTAAACAATAAGCACTGCTATTTACACCCTAGAGATATTGGAGATTTTAATCAGTTAGAATGAAAAAATGTATTCTGAAATGGATAACTTCCTTTAATACCATATGCAACATGCATGCTTTTGATGCTGTAAATGAATTTGTAGGGCGGTATGAAATGATAAAAAGCTATACCAAAAAGGCCTAAAGACGCTTTATTTCAGAGGGTATTAACAGGTTCCATTCATGGAAAAGAGACCTAAGAAAAGCCATTCTCTTTCTTGACCCGACGCAGGTGTTATTGATGGCCTCCCACTGTTTGTTATGATCTGGGGCGATTTGCGTGGGTTTTCTACACTGCTTTAATGATATTTTCCGAAGGGAATGAAAATACCTGCATTATTAAATCAATAAATGAGGTTGAATCTTGCATCAAAACGCACTTTGTTTTATATGCGCGTCGCCTTTGAGGGTGCGTGGGTGTTGGCTTAGGCTCGTTCAGCCCAATCACAGAGTCCATCTATGTTCAGGGGCTTCACTCACTTGCTGCCTACACGCAACTTCAAGTGTTTTGGGTATCCTCACATCTAGATGTCTGAACTTGAATAAATATCGTTCGAACTGCTTATTTATCACCCCGTTATTCCGTTATAACAAAAACGTTCCATTTTAATTGAGGGGGAGATCAGCGCCTATTTATTTATCAAGTGTTAATTAAATAGATGCATTGGTAGGTAAAGATTTAATCTTTGAATGAGTCGAATGATTTTTGAAGTTTTAGATGTGACTAAGAGACTGACCTAAGAAAGCCTGAATTCCAGGTATGGTTGAAAATTATACATTCGTGCAGATTTTCTGATTCATTCAGCTTGTGTGAAGGGATTTTACGTGTTTTTTCGTTTTAATATGTCATTATTTCTCGATATTTTTTGGCATTTTGGCTTAGATCTTCAAGGAGTAAGGAGTATCAAAAAATCGATGGATAATCTTTATTCAAGTTATTTGATAACAAGGATCTGGAATTCAAAAAGCAAAATACCTTTTTTTCATTCAACTTAGGTCGATAATCTGAAAAATAATCTTGCTTATAAAGAGCCTCTAAAGTATGAAGTAATTGATAAATGGCAAGGGGTTATTCATACGCTGAAAAACCACAAAGATTTTAAGGAGGTGAGCTTAAAAAAAGGGGCCGCATTGAAAAATTTTGCACATAAAATATTTGAGCATATGTCTAATTCAAAAAAGTGGAAAAAGGGATCCTAGTCAAGTCCCATCGTGCTTCTTAAGTGCAGCCATTAGAAGGCAAAATTTCTTGAAATACGGATGAATTGAAAATTCATCAATAAATGAGGGAATGTCTGTGATTTTAATTTAAGCATTCGATCTTGCTTACCTCGCCAGATATCCAGAATGATGAAAACAAACCATGCCCTGTATTTTTTATTTATCCTATTGATTAAAAGCCAGAAAAAAATCTGACAGGTTCAAAATGCCTTTAAGATTTTTGATGGGAGAATAGCAATTAGATTAAAAAAAACATATATATAAGCCTCTATTTTGAGTAGGATAGGGCCTTTCTTAAATTTATGATTTTAAAGTAGAGGTCATTCATTATTTATTAATAGAATCTTACGATTTCGTGTTTATTATATTAAGTTGCTTCTTTTTTATATGCACAAATTAGCGAATGACAATAGAGAGCGATCTTTTGTATCAAGGTGACGCCCTATAAAAGGTTAAATTTTAATCAATGTATCACCGTGTAAATGAAGCACTTGTGCGGAGTTTCCGTTTTGTATCATCGATGATTTACTTTAAAAATTGAAGAGACTCTCAAGTTGAAAGTATAAATGAAGATCTTTATTTTTCTTACTGATCAAGCAGTTGTTTCGTAAGCTATCTTTTTTTAATCAAGACACATCACGTAAAATGTAACACTTTAGCCAAGACACTTGAAGGTGTGTTATAGGTGAAAAGCGAGTGACGCGCCTGAACAAAAATGCACTGTTTGATTGTGCTTCGCGAGCGCAGCCAACACCCACGCAGTTTCAAAGGCGACGGGTATAAACACACTCAATTATTATCCGGAGTATTGTGAAGTAATGACGGACAAGAATATACCCCTATTAAATCATTCAGACAGCTCAGTCCCCATTGAAAAAGACTCAAAAATGCGGGTTGGTTGGCGTGAATGGGTTCAGTTACCTGAGCTGGGGATTTCTGCAATAAAAGCAAAAGTAGACACGGGGGCGCGTACCTCTTGTTTACATACATTTCGTATCCAAGAATATGAAAAAAATGGTGAAAAATGGGTGAAATTTATGATTCACCCAGTACAAGATGACAATGATAGTGTGCAAGAATGCCATTCTAAGGTGATTGATATGCGAATTGTTCGTGATTCCGGTGGCCATGAATCTTTTCGTTATGTCATCAAAACACTTTTGATTATCGGTGAATGTCGTTATCCAATAGAGATCACATTGACAGCGCGCGATAAAATGAAATTTAGAATGCTATTAGGCCGTACAGCCATGGAAGGCCAATTATTGGTTGATCCAGAGGCTTCATTTATTGTTCAGGCGCCACAAGGTTAATATATGAAAATTGGAATTTTATCGCGTAATCAGAATCTTTACTCCACTCGTCGCCTGATGGAAGCCTGTGAAGCGCGAGATCATGAATACAAAATTATTGATGCATTGCATTGTTATATGAATATCAATTCAACTCAGCTTTCAATTCATCTAAAAGGGGAAGATCTCAAGGGATTTGATGCCATTATTCCACGCATTGGCTCCAGTGTGACTTTTTATGGTTGCGCTGTGTTACGTCAGTTTGAGATGATGGGGATTTATACATTAAATGACTCTGTTGCCATTCAACGCTCTCGCGACAAATTGCGCTCATTGCAACTTTTATCCCGTAAAAGTATTGGAATGCCCATTACGGGATTTGCCAGTAAGCCCGGCGATATTAAGGATTTACTGAATATGGTGGGTGGCGCGCCAGTCGTTATTAAGTTGCTTGAAGGTACGCAAGGTATTGGGGTTGTTTTAGCTGAAACGCGTAAAGCGGCTGAAAGTGTTATCGAAGCGTTTATGGGGCTAAAAGCCAATATCATGGTGCAAGAATACATTAAAGAAGCGGGTGGGGCAGATATACGTTGTTTCGTGATTGGTGATAAAGTGATTGCATCAATGAGACGTCAAGCTTTGCCAGGTGAATTCCGCTCTAATTTGCATCGTGGGGGAGTGGCCTCACTGGTACGGATCACCCCCGATGAACGTAAAACAGCAATTTCTGCGGCAAAAGCAATGGGTCTTCATGTGGCTGGAGTCGATTTATTACGCTCAGATCGTGGGCCATTAGTGATGGAAGTGAATTCATCACCGGGCCTTGAGGGGATCGAATTTGCTACAGGCCATGATGTAGCAGGGATGATCATCGACTATGTAGTGAAAATTGTTTCTACTTCGAGGACAAGGACACGTGTTAAAACACAATAAAAAACATGCAGCTTTTGAGATTGGAGGAGTATCTATCCCTCCAGGTCAAAGGGCGAGCGTTGATTTTGAAGTCGCCCGGCTTTATACCCATTCACCTCTTTCTGTTACGGCAGAAGTACTTCATGGGAAAAAACCGGGACCTGTATTGATGATTAATGCCGCGATTCACGGAGATGAATTGAATGGCGTAGAAATTGTTCGTAATATTCTTGAAAAATTAAATCCAGCTAAAATCAGCGGTACCATCATAGCCATTCCCGTTGTCAATGTTTTTGGGTTTATTCATAAGTCAAGGTATCTTCCAGATAGACGCGATTTGAATCGTTGTTTCCCTGGCTCTGAGACGGGCTCTATTGCGGGGCGAATGGCCTTTCAGATTTTTGAGCAAATTGTGCGCCATTGTACCCACATCATTGATTTGCATACTGCGGCGATTTATCGTACTAATCTTCCTCAAATTCGTGCCAATCTTTCAAACGAAAAAACAAATGAAATGGCCATCGCATTTGGGACTCCAGTGATCATTGATGCGATATTAAGAGACGGCTCTTTACGGGCCGAAGCCGAAAATATCGGTATTCCGGTTATCACTTATGAAGCCGGTGAAGCACTGCGTTTTGAACCTTACGCG
The DNA here is from genome assembly GCA_947040595.1 of uncultured Enterovibrio sp. Lineage (GTDB taxonomy): Bacteria > Pseudomonadota > Gammaproteobacteria > Enterobacterales > Vibrionaceae > Enterovibrio. The sequence continues at coordinate 10,305 of CAMRBZ010000095.1, forward strand.
ATTGCCGCAGGGGTTAATGGGGTTAAACGCGTCATGCAATACCTCGGAATGCTTCGGAGTAGTTTAAAAAAATCGAAAGTGGATCCGGTTATCGCTCGTTCTACAAGGTGGGTTCGTGCGGAAAATGATGGCATTTTACGTTCCCATGTTTCTCTTGGACAGCGCGTCAAACAAGGTCAAACTTTGGCCTCTATCAGCAGTCCGATAGGAAGTGAAGAAATTCAAATTATTGCACCTCAAGGTGGGATCATCATTGGACAACAAACACTCCCTTTAGTGAATGAAGGGGATGCAATTTATCATATTGCTTTTTTTGAAGAAGCGGATAAAGATATTGAGCTGCAAGTTGAAAATTATTTAGATGAAGTTATTGATGATGAAGGGAATGAAATTAAATGGGGCATAGGTATTCTTTGATGTTTCTGATATTGATTAAGATCTGAAGGCTTCGATTGACGTTAATTCTATTTCATTTTTTCAATCTTGTTGCAAGGCGTTTAATGAATTAGCGCCTTGCTTAAAACATGATCTATCAATTAATAAACGTTCGACTCAATGAGAACGTTAAATTTTTGCTTATTCTTCAATGCCTTTTGAGGACAAAAATTCTGCATAAGTCCCTTTAAAATCAGTGATCTTGCCATTTTTTATTTCTAAAATCCGTGTTGCTAAGGAATCAACGAAGATACGGTCATGAGACACAAAAAAGAGCGTCCCTTTGTATTGTTCAAGCGCCGTATTTAAGGCTTCAATGGACTCCATGTCCATGTGGTTAGTCGGTTCATCCAGCAATAACATGTTAGGTCTTTGCATCATGAGCTTTCCAAGCAACATGCGGCCTTGCTCTCCTCCTGAAAGCACTTTGACTGATTTTTTAATGTCGTCTTGAGAAAATAACATCCGCCCCAGAAAACCACGAAGGATTTGTTCATCTTCGCCTTCTTGACGCCATTGTCCCATCCAATCCATCAGGTTCATGTCTTTTTCGAATTCTGCGGAATGATCTTGTGCGTAATAGCCGATATTTGCATTTTCTGACCATTTATAAATCCCTTTACGTGGGTCTAAAACGCCCGCGAGTGTATTTAAAAGGGTTGTTTTACCTGCGCCATTTTCACCGATAATGGCGACACGCTCGCCTACTTCAAAAATCGTGCTGAAATTTGAAAATAAATCGTGTTCAAATCCTTGAGTGATCTTTTCGAGTTCAAGTGCATTACGGAAAAGTTCTTTGGACTGTTCAAAGCGAATAAAGGGATTTTGACGGCTTGAGGCTTTTACTTCATCTAATTTAATTTTATCCATTTGTTTCGCGCGAGAAGTCGCTTGTTTGGCTTTAGATGCATTAGCAGAAAAACGAGCAACGAAGGTTTGTAACTCTGCAATCTGTACTTTTTTCTTTGCATTATCAGCAAGTAAGCGGTCTCTTGCTTGAGACGCTGCTAACATGTATTCATCGTAGTTGCCATGATATAAGCGTAAGGCACCATAATCTAAATCGGCCATGTGGGTGCAAACTGAATTTAAAAAGTGTCTATCATGCGAAATGATGATCATGGTGCAATTTCGTGAATTAAGGATTTCTTCTAACCAACGAATGGCATCAATATCGAGGTTGTTTGTCGGTTCATCAAGCAACATAATATCAGGGTCTGCAAATAAAACTTGGGCTAACAAAACCCGCAATTTCCAACCCGGTGCAACTTCGCTCATTAAGCCATAATGTTGTTCGATAGGAATTCCGACGGCAAGAAGGAGCTCTCCGGCTTTGGCTTCTGCCATATAACCGTCCATTTCAGCAAATTCAACCTCGAGCCCGGCCACGCGCATTCCATCTTCTTCTGTCATCTCGGCGAGGGAATAGATGCGGTCACGTTCCTCTTTGAGCTGCCACAATTCTTTATGTCCCATGATGACCGTGTCAATAACGGTGAATTGTTCGTACGCAAATTGATCTTGATTTAATTTAGCGACACGCTCGTTAGGGTCAAGATTGACCGTTCCTGCTGTTTGTTCGAGTTCTCCGCTCAAGATTTTCATGAAGGTTGATTTTCCGCAACCATTTGCGCCAATAAGGCCGTAACGGTTGCCTTCTCCAAATTTGACTGAGATGTTTTCGAACAAAGGTTTCGCGCCAAATTGTTGTGTGATATTCGCTGTACTGATCAAATGGATAATCCTAAAAATGAATAAAATAAATGTAAGATTACAGAGATCACACTTCTACTTCAAGCAAACCCCTTCTTGTTCTTGATAAATCATTAGGCGTTTTGAGGATATGGATGAAGTTGCTATGTAAGCGCGTAATAGAGCGCTGAAGGCGATTT
>CAMRBZ010000096.1 GCA_947040595.1 uncultured Enterovibrio sp.
CCTCCGGATTTTGGACGCGTCAATAGGTTAACGAATGAGGAATTAATTTTTGTGTTACACAGCTTGATGTCAGTGGCACGAAAAAATGTGCCACTGTGAAGTTTCTTTTTTCTTTGTTGAACGATTAAAAATGACGCCAGAATACAGCATACACAGCGATATATTATTTAAAGAGGGGCCATTTTTCGGGTGTTAAACCGGGTGCGCCCTGTGCAAATTCAGTAGAGTCAGAAACGCCACTCACATCCCATCCAGAAAGATCTGTGTTGAAAGAAAGCGCATCAGAGAACATATAACTCATCGTGTTTACATTGCCGGTATTCCATTTAGAGATATTTTGATTAAACAGGCTTGTATAAGAGAACATGCTATTCATCGTGATAACCCGTGCGGTATTCCAAGTGGAAATGTCTTTATTAAAAGCGAGGGCGTTAGAAAACATATAGGCCATATTGTTAACGCGCCCTGTATTCCATTTTGATAGAGCGCTGTTAAAATGGCCTGTATAGCCAAACATCCATTCCATATTAGTCACATTGGATGTATTCCAGTTAGAAATATCTTGATTAAAAACAGTGGAACCATTAAACATCCCTTCCATGTTTGTCACGCGCTCTGTATTCCACGTTGAAATATTGCTATTAAAACTGATGGCACGAGAAAACATATTTTTCATATTGGTTACTTTCGATGTGTCCCAATTTGAAATATTTTGATTGAACGTCTCGGCATCCCTGAACATTCGACTCATATCGGTGATATTGACGGTATTCCAGCCTGAAATGTCCCCGTTAAATTGAGTGTTACGAGAGAACATATAAGACAATGACGTTAATTTTGTCATGTCATAGTTTATAATCGTTCTTATGTCATCTTCTATAAAAGCTTTGTATAACATCTTATTGGGGGTTTCAGGTAAATAACCCACGATTTGCATTCCGCTGGCAGAGAGCATCGAACTGTCGTCGATGACCTTCCTCACATTCCATCCTGAAATGTCTTGATTAAATGCAGTTGCACCAGCAAACATGTTTGTCATGTTGTTTACATTTGATGTGTCCCAGGAGGAAAGATTTTGATTGAAATGAGTCGCACCATAAAACATCCCCGTCATATTGGTTACATTCGAGGTATTCCATTTTGATATATCTGGATTCATCGTACGATGGGCAAATAAGTGAGACATATTTTTAATATTTGAAGTGTCAAATGTTTCGATAGCGATGAGGTCCTCTGGCGTTGGAGCCTCTTTGTGAATTAATTTCAGAAGTCTGTTTCTATCTTGAGTCGAAAGATCGACAGAGGATTCAATATCGGATTTTCCTGAATTGCATCCGCCAAGAAATAGAGCACTCGAAACGAGAAAGCCAGTAAATAAGAATTTTTTCATAAAAATACCTCTTTAAAAAAGATACTTTTATAACGAATATATAAAATAAGCAATATGCAATAAAGGAATACTTGTGGGGATTATTCATTTCCTTGGTGTTTATTTTTCGCTGAGTGTTTATTCATATGCCCGTTTTCTTTGAAGCGGCCTGGGTGTTGGCCGCTCTCGCTCAGGCCAATCACATCGTCCATCTAAGCTCAGGGGCTTCAGTCGTTTGCCGCAGGCGCGCATCTTCAAGTGTCTTGGGTATAACGCCCGTAAATGATGCGCAATAAAGGCTTTTTATACCCTTCATCTTTGAAGCTGCAGGCATGTCGGCTGGGTTTTCAACGCGATTTTATTGATGCTCACTGGCTTTTCGTTCTTGTCGGTGAGCTCGATTTACAAATATCTTAAGGATAAGCCTGCTCAGTCATCGAAGAAAAAGCCTTTTTTCTTATTAGAATTGCTTAAAAAGCGAGCAATGCGACATCAATGGTTAACTACTTGAAGGGATTGGTATAAAATGACGACACATTCGTTTAATCATCGATTTGGAGTGCTTGTGTCAGAAGAGACCTTGTTCAGTAAAATCATTCGCAGAGAAATCCCTGCGGACATCCTTTATCAAGATGATCTTGTGACGGCTTTTCGAGATATTAACCCTCGAGCGCCAAGCCACATTTTAATCATTCCTAATAAAGAGATCTCTACCGTTAACGAGATAGAGATGGAAGATGAAGTCAGGATGGGTCGTATGTTTGTGGTTGCAAAAAAATTAGCAATACAAGAAGGTATTTCCGAAAATGGGTACCGCTTGATTGTTAATTGTCGCACTCATGGACGCCAAGAAGTCTATCACTTACATATGCATTTGGTGGGTGGTCATGATTTGGGTCCAATGCTGCTCAATGAATAAGGCATATTTTTTGATTCATGACCCAAAAATAATCTATGGGATTAAACGCAAAATAAAATCTCATGCGCGTCATGAAGAAAAAAATGAATGCCAGCTACAAATGCGGGTCATATTTTTAACCCACAACATTTGATGTTATTTTTAGGGGCCAAGCGTTTGAAGTCCTTTTTGCATTGATGCGCTGTGAATGGGTTGAGTGTGTGCTGTCACATCGCTTCAAAAGCACCGTTCAAAGCAACAGAGAAGGCCCGTTTAATCGCCTATAGGGGTATATTTTTTACTCATCCTCTTCCAGTTCAGATTTTAAGAAGACGCATGGAAATGAAATGGTCCATATTTACCGACGAATCAAAAGGATTGAGCATCGACATTAACATTGCGCCATTAATGACGAAAGTGTACGGATTATTGTCCATCGAAACAAATGAAAACCATGGCACGATCATGTTAAGGGGAATTTGATGCGATATTCGGTGATCCTCTTTTTAGTTGCAATGCTAACAACAGGTTGCACAAATGCTGTAATTTCTAATATAAAAATAGGTTCTAAAGATCAAATTCTGGTTTTAAGCCCTTCTTTGAGAGACAATGCCTTGCTGTTCAGTCAGCTTAAGTCCAAACATACGGAAAAAGACTTTATAGTTGAATTCAAAGTATTTAATCAGTTAAACCATGATCAATTAATAGAACATCGATTTGATTGGTATGATGCAGAAGGACTTGAATTGAATGAAGAGGGATCATCTTGGAAGCAAGTGAGGGTGAAAGGTGGAGCCTCTTTGGTGATAAAAGAGATAAATACCGACCCTAATGCACGGCACGTTCGGGTGTCTTTACGACAAGCACCCTGATCCGTCATGCCTTCATTTTTTGATGCTCCGAGTGGCGAAAAGCCAATGCTCGTCATCATGTAATACCCAAAGTAATTGAAGATGCGTGCTTGCGGCAAGCGAGTGAAGCCCCTGAGCATAGATGGACTCTGTGATAAGGCGCTGCGAGCCTCGCCAACACCCACGCAGCTTCAAAAGCCATGTGTAGAGATCCTATTTATGTTTGGTGAGTATTCGGTCATACCCTTGCAGTTTTAAAGATGATCGCTGCGAAGACATTCAACTCAAAAGATGATTAATAAAGGAGAGAGGTGCAGATCTCTCTCTTTGTATTAATGAGTGCGTATTGGGCATATTAGAATTAAGAATTGATATAAATTAAGAAAGGAAAATAAAATGAACAAAGGTGTTTTTTTCATCACCGGGTTTTCTCTTATCTTGGCGGGATGTGCAAAAACCCCTGTCTATTATGAAGAACTTCCGATTCAACAAGAAACAAACCAGGTAATCGAAGTCACGCCGCGTGAAAATAAGGCGCAGATCCAAATAAATGACATGGTCAACGACATGCTCTCATCCAAGACGGTGCAAGGGATCACTCAACAAAGTGTGCCTATTTTGTTTGTTGAGGGCATTAAAAATAAATCGGCAGAACACATTGACACGGCCGCAATAACAGAAACGGTCACCTCGGCTCTTTTGGCTTCGGGAAAATTTAATTTTGTTGATAATGCGCGTGTTGAAGAGGTGCGTGCACAATTGGATTTTAATAATGATCAAGCTTTGGTTAATCCGGGTACCGCGATTCAATTTGGAAAAATGGTGGGAGCGCAATACATGCTTTATGGGAATATCTCAAGCTTTGATAAAGGAGAGGGCGTTGAAGAGGATTTATATTATCAACTTAGCATGCGATTAATGGAACTTGAAACCGGTTTAATTGAATGGACGGGTCTGACTGAGATGAAAAAAACAAATCAAAATGACGTTTAAGGAAAAAGTGTGATTCAAGCTCCTTTATCCCCTCTTTCATTACCCATATACGCTGTGATAGAGATCCTAGATCCTTATTTGAAAATAAAAAATGCGGAATATTTAGAAGGGGGCTTGAGTAACCGATGTATGAAGTTGACTGATTTTTGCGGGAGACACTATGTTTGGCGTCCTAAAGGAGATTCGACATGCGCATTTGGTCTATCGCGCGAAAATGAATTCAAAGCATTAAAAAGGGCTTCGGATTTCGGATTAACATTGCCTCCGGTGGCTTGTTTTGATGAAGGGTTATTGGTCCATTGGATTGAGGGAAAGCCCCTTGATAAAAAGGAAATAAACGTTTCAACGCTTTCACGTTTGCTTACCTCTGTCCATCAACTTCCTGATTTAAAACATACGTTTGAGCCTTTTTCAAAGGCGGAGTATTACTTTCAACATCTCTCTTCTGCGTTTAAGACGAAAGAGATGAAAGAAATCCATCATTTTTTTCAATCAAATGCTTTTGAATCACAATTAAAATTGACTGTGAGCCATTTTGACTTAGGTTATTACAATTTAATCAAGCAAGATAAAAATGAAATTAAAATCATTGATTGGGAATACTCCGCGCTTGGTGATCCTGCTTTAGACATTGTGATGGCCTCTTTTGCTAATCATCTTTCTCTTCATCGCTTGGTTAAAGCGTATTGTCAGGTGCGGGGGTTTGATGTTGAACTTTGGCTTTCAATCTGTAGGCGTTGGAAACCCGTTGCCCAGTATTTAGGCTTGTTTTGGTATTCCTTAGGATTTGAATTGTACGGAGATAAAGTTTATAAGACTCACGCCTTGATATTGCTAAAGCAGCTGAAAATGAACCTGTCTTCGGGTAGCAATCTCTTGAGGTAGTTCACCCTGTATTGCGCAGGAAAGATCACGGAGATCAAGGTGTGAATTGTCGATAACGCGTTATTTTAATTGATAAATTCATAACGATGTTATCGCTGATTTTAACAAGTAAGAATGATCAAATGTTTAATGGGATTGGTATTATACCCAAGACATTTGAAGATGCGCGCCTGCGGAAAACGAGTAAAGGCCCTGAGCATCGATGGACTCTGTGATTTGCCTGAGAGAGCAGCCAAAACCCACGCAGTTTCAAAGGTGACGGCTATAACCCGAAATGACAATCACATGTTTATTGGGATGGGTGTACCGCCCATCAGAAGACGTCCTTAAACGGAAATGACGCCTGAAAAATATGAAAAAACAAAATGCACAAAAAAATACACAGAAGAAAGTGAGCTGGATTTTAAATAAACATCGCCTTTGAAGAGGCGCAGGGCTTTTATGTGCTCACGAAGCCCAATCATAGGGTCTGTCAATACTCATGGGCTTTGCTCGCTTTCCTGCCTATACCCGTCGTTGACCTTGCCTGAATGTTGGCTGCGTTTGTTCAAGCATTCACAGCGCTATGGAACAATACAGCGATTGCAGAGGGCGTTCACTCGTTTGCCGCTAAAATGCAACTTCAGGTGTCTTGGATATATAACACAACTCAAGATATCTTGGGTACATCCTTGTTAAACGTGGTGAATTTAAAACCAGTTTAAAATATAAAAAAATATATTTTAAATAAAATGAGGGAGAGGTTTAAGATCTGTTTTTTCAGTCTTTATTTAAAATGATAATTGAACCCATGAGGGATTTTTAAAAGTAAGAATAAACAGATATTTTCATTTTCATTTAGAATGGATAGCGATTGCTTTATTCTTTATCCATTATATCTTCTGGTATTAAACTGTAAACAAGTCCCTCTTTAATTTCGCCATTGTATACAAACCGATTTCTTGCGATACATTCATAGGTTGCACCTAATTTTGCCGCGAGACCTTGGCTGGCTTTATTCGTTGCAGTTGTAACAATTTCTATTCGGGTGAGATTAAGATCGTTAAAAGCATAATGGATGAGTTTTTTTGCCGCTTCAAAAGCGTAGCCTCGGCGTTGATATTTACCGAAAATCCAATAGCCAAGGTTAATCATATTACCATTGAGATCAAGGCTAGAAAGATAAGCACAGCCTGCTAATTCGTTTGTTTGTCTGTCAAAAATAGCAAATTCGTAATATTTATCGGATAACCAGCTCTCTTGACTGCCTTTAATCCATATTTCAGCGTCTTCTTCGGAAAATCCAGATTCAGGAAAATCAAGAAAAGGCCTCACGTGTGTTTCTGATTGCATAATGGCAAAGCTTAAAATACTTTTATCAAATGGCCAGAGTGGACGAAGATGAAGCCGTTCTGTTTTGAAACTTACATTTTTTTTCATAGCGCTCATTAATAGGTCAGGACTCTTTCCTTTATTAGAATTAAATTGATATCGCCCTCAGGTGAGGGCGAGGAAAGAGGTGTTAATTTACACGTCGAACTTGGACAATAAATCCAAGCATGGGATGATCAATATAATGTGTTTCACCACTTCTCATCCGACGTTTTTGTTTTAATGGATAAGGTCTTAAAAATCGTTTTATTGAATATGTTTGTTTTTCTGTTAATGATGTATTCAGCGTTAACGGAGGCTTTTCCATCGTGAATGATGAATTTTGTTTTACCTTGTTATTGACCGTTTCAATTTCGAGATCTTCAAGCAACAAGGGTGAGTTTATCTGTTGTGACTCAGCCGGCTTTCGTAAGACAAGATCTGTTTCAATAAAAAGATAGTGTTGAACGTAAAGACGAATATAACCATCAAGCTCAAATATTGGGCCATCTATCTTGTTAGATTCATCTGCTTCCGTCAATGGAATTTCAGTGAAATAATCATTATTTTTTGAAGATCCGTCGGTGAAATATTGGGTTTGGTAATTTCTACCTGCGGTAAAACGAATTTTTGGCATTTTTTTTCTATTGCCATCGTCTTGACGCCATGCCACATGATACAAAGGTGTGAAAGAAGACTCTTGAGCAAGGCGGTTATATTCATTTGTAAGTTGGTAGTCTTTTTTCGGTAATAAAGTCAAATTATGTTTTTTGAGTTCAGAAGGAGACAGTAAAGAAACGGTATTTGAAAAATTGATATTGGGTTGTTTGTCTTCCCATTTTTCATTGATTGAATCTGGATTGACGTTACGTTTAAAGACGATGATCTCGACATCAAACAAGCGTTCAGCAAAGCTTGGGTTACTGAGAGTAAAAAGGGTAAGGAAAATAAGCTTTTTCAACACATGACTCCGTGTTAATGGGGGCGTTTGAGGGTATCAAGCTGCCCGTAAGTTTTTTTCAAAAAGGTGCAAAAGATCTTCAATGTATATGAGTCGCTCTTTTCTATCGAGCAGTGGCTCAAGCAGTTTGAGCTTACTGGGTCCATCAAATCGGTATTGCGAAGGATGGGATTGTAATAGGCTCACTAAAAAACGCGGATCGATCATTGTATTTTTCTCAAACTCTATCACACCACCACGCTCATGGGCATCAATCTTACGCACTCCCAGTTTGGCTGCCTTGAGTTTAATCATTTGTATTTGAAGTAAATGGGTCGCAGCCTCTGGCAGTAAACCAAATCTATCAATTAATTCAACGTGTAATTCATGGATGTCGTCTTTTGTTTTTGTGCTTGCGATGCGCTTGTAAAGCGACAAGCGTGTGTTGATGTCGGGGATATACTCTTCTGGAAGTAAGGCGGGTAATCTCAGTTCGACTTCTGTTTGTTGGTGAAGTAGCTCATCTAAGGAGGGCTCTTTTCCTTCTTTTAATGCAGTGACTGCGTGTTCGAGCATTTCCATGTAAAGCGTAAAACCGATGGAATGAATTTGTCCGCTTTGTTCTTCTCCTAAAAGCTCTCCCGCTCCACGAATTTCAAGGTCGTGTGTTGCAAGCGTAAATCCGGCGCCTAAATCTTCAAGAGATGAAATGGCATCCAGGCGTTTCACTGCGTCTTTTGTCATTCGTTTAGGGTGGGGGGTGAGTAAATAAGCATAGGCTTGGTGATGTGATCGTCCGACGCGTCCTCGTAACTGATGCAGTTGTGCCAAACCTAAGTGGTCGGCTCTGTCCATGATGATGGTGTTTGCTGAGGGAACATCAATGCCTGTTTCTATGATGGTGGTGCAGACCAAGACATTAAAGCGCTGGTGATAAAAATCAGACATGATGCGTTCGAGCTCGCGTTCGTGCATTTGACCGTGCGCGACAATGATCCGAGCTTCAGGGACCCATTTTGCAAGAGTATCGGCTGTTTTATTGATGCTCTCAATATTGTTATGAAGAAAGTAAACTTGCCCTCCTCTCATGATTTCACGGAGTATGGCCTCTTTTACGAGCAGGTCGTCTTTTTCTCTTACAAAGGTTTTTATTGCAAGACGGCGAGAAGGAGGGGTCGCGATAATGGAAAAGTCACGCATCCCGCTCATGGCCATGTTTAAGGTGCGAGGAATAGGGGTTGCGGTCAGGGTTAAAATGTCCACATTTGCACGTAATGCTTTGACTTTCTCTTTTTGGCGAACGCCGAATCTGTGCTCTTCATCCACAATCAAAAGCCCAAGATCATGAAAGGTGACATCCGCTTGCAGCAATTTGTGTGTGCCGATGAGGATGTCCACTTTTCCTTCAAGGGTTTCTCGAAGTATCTGTTTTTGCTCTTTTGGCGATTTGAAACGAGAAAGCACTTCAACCCGGACGGCCAGATTTGCAAAACGGTCTCTAAAGTTTTCAAAATGCTGTTGTGCGAGCAAGGTGGTGGGGACCAAGATGGCCACTTGTTTGTTGTTATGCACAGCAAGAAACGCTGCGCGCATGGCCACTTCTGTTTTACCAAAGCCCACATCGCCACAAACCAATCTGTCCATCGCCACGGGTTGCGTCATATCTAAAAGGACGTCTTCAATGGCGTTTTTTTGGTCTGGGGTTTCTTCAAAAACGAAGCCTGCGCAAAAATCAAGGTAAGCGTCGTTATCTTGCTGAAAAGGAAATCCAGGTTTTGTGGCGCGTTTTGCGTGAAGATCCAGCAATTCGATGGCCACATCACGGATCTTTTCAGCTGCTTTTTTACGGGCTTTTTCCCAGGTATCCCCTCCTAAACGGTGCAATGGCGCGGCGTCGTCTGCACCACCACTGTATCGGCTTATAAGATGAAGGGAGGCGACAGGCACATAGAGTTTGGCTTCGTTTTGATATTCTAAGGCCACGTATTCTGTGATAATTCCCCCGGCTTCAAGTGTTTGAAGACCTTGATAGCGCCCGACCCCATGCGCAAGATGAACCACAGGTTGGCCTGTTTGAAGTTCTGCCAAATTTCGTATCAAGTTGTCCGCGTTTGTGGTGGCTTTTTTATTTTGTCGGCGTCGTTGTTGGATAACGCGTTCACCCAATAAATCACTTTCACAGACAAAAGCAAAAGAGGGAGATTGACTGATAAAACCAGAGGTGCATGGACCAATGATCAACGTAAAGCGGCTGGGGGATTTTAGGGCATCAAAAAGAGATGCACTGACCAAGGGATGGATTTTAATGCGGGTCAAAAGATCCAGCATGGCTTCTCGACGGCCTTCTGTTTCGACGCAAAAAATAATTTTGTCGTGATATTTTTCAATGAATGTTTGAAGGGCTGAGAAAGGCAACTTTAATTGGTGCTGAATCGTGAGTTCAGGCAAGGCGATGACAGGGGCATTTTGCCGTCCTTTTTTTTCTTCTATAAAGTGAGAGCTCAGCTTAATCCGCGGATAGGCCTTAAATCTGGAGAAGACATCTTCTATGTTTTGCCAAATGGCTTTCGGGGGCAGCAAAGGGCGAAGCGGATCGACGCGACGTTGATCATATCGGTGATCTGCATCGTGTAAAAACTGGTTTGCCGCGCTTTCTATGTCGCCTTGTGTCATTAACAAGGTGTTTTTAGGTAGATAATCAAACAAGGTTTCTGTTTTTTCAAAAAAAAGGGGCTGCCAATATTCAATGCCAGCAGGCCAGATTTTCTTGCTGACTTGCAGGTAAATCGATTCTGGCTCTCTTGAGGCCTCAAAAGATTCACGAAAGCGGATTCTAAATTGTTCGATGGCCTCATCGTCAGTTGGAAACTCATGCGCTGGCAGGAGGTTAATTTGATCTAATTCAACGCTTGAACGTTGGTCTTCTGGATCAAATTTTCGGATACTATCGACATCATCATCAAAAAAATCAATGCGGTAGGGATTTTTAGATCCCATAGGGTAAAGGTCTAAAATAGAGCCTCGTGTTGCATATTCTCCGTGCTCTATGACTTGTTCAACGTGACGATATCCTGAATTTTCAAGTTGTTGACGCAATTTGTCGAGTGAGAGCGTGTCGTTTTTTTTCAGGATTAATGCATGTTTTGTTAAAAAAGAGCGGGGCATTAAACGTTGAAGCAAGGTGGTAATGGGAATAATCAAAATGCCGGAGGTTTGAGACGGCAATTGATATAAACGCGCGAGACGATCTGAAATAATGTCTTGATGAGGTGAAAAATTATCGTAAGGCAAGGTTTCCCAATCAGGAAACACATGGCATGCCTGTGTTGTAAATTGGGCTATTTCAGGTTGGATCTTGAGCGCGGTTTGGTGATCGGGGACCACAAAAAGGATAAAGCGTTGAACGCGCTCTGCAATGTTGGCAACGGTCAAAGGCAAAGAGGCCCCTAAGAGTTGCCCTATAGAGCGAGTGTCACCGACATTTTCAGGTGCTTGGAATTCAAAAAGGGGTTTATGGGTCATGTGAATAAGGCTTAATGATGTCGTTCTAATGCGCGTTGTCGCAGAAGTTTTTGTTGTTGGTGTAAAGTGGCACGAATAAGTACATCTTTGTCTTCTTCTTTTAGGCGAATATACTTAATGCCCACTGCAAATTTACCGTTTTTTTCTTTGCAACCATACACAAGGCCATAACAAAATATGGCGGACGGTGGGCTTTCAATAAAAAGTTTTAATCGAACGGCTGTGTCTTTGATAAATGCCATTTTTGAGATAAAAGTGAGACCGCTCGCACCAAAGGTTTCTGTTTGATAACGGACGTTGGGATCATCTTGTTGTGAAAGCATAAAACTAAGCAGAAGGTTGATTTTTTCATTTTGTGCGCGAAGGTAATTTAATAACGCGTCTCCATCTTCATGATGAAGAAATTGAATGTCTCTTTCGATGGCGGCGTCAACACTACCACATTGGCTGGCAATTTTAAAAGACAAAGGAATGTTCTGATCTAATTCAGCCAGAGAAGGGACATTTTCGTTTTCATTGAGGGCCTCTACATTGATTTTGATGTGGCTGCGCACAGAAAAATATTCAGTCTGACTCATCTTTCACTCTTGTTTTTTGTTGTGAATTAATTATACCCAAACGTCCTTCATTTGTAATGGCTTAGTGATTGATTTTAAGTCATTAAAGTATTAAAGAAGATTGATTTTAATTCGATTATATTCAGATTAGTCATTTTCGTCTTTGATTGCGAGCCAAGATAAAAAGGGAAGATAGAGAGAATTTGAACTGTCTCGTAAGCAATAATTTATTCTTTAGACCGAGATCTCGGTCTTGTTTCAAAACACATTTTATGTCCTTGTTAGTCGAGTGAATTGAAGGTCAACATATTGTTTTCTGTGATAAGTGATAAGTAGCTTTATTTATTAAACTATGAATTTATCCAAACGAGCTATGATGAAAGAGAAATGAATTAATTTAAATTATTATTGCATCGAGATTTGGCATGAATATAGACAGAAACAGTTCAATCTTGACTGAAAGTGGCACAAATGAACTTGAAATAATCGAATTTCGTTTAGAAAAAGTACTGCCCGATGGAAAAACAAAAATGTGCTTTTATGGCATTAATGTCGCGAAAGTAAGAGAGGTGATTCGTGTTCCTGATACAACGGATTACCCTAATGCCCAGCCTAACGTGTTGGGTGTTTTTTCGTTACGTGGCAAACTTATCCCTCTTGTTGATCTTGCAGGCTGGCTTGGGATCAATACCCCGACGGATTTAGAGGATAAAGTCGTTATCGTTACGGACTTTAACCGGATGTCGAATGGTTTTTTAGTGGACGGTGTCTCCAGAATCCATCGCATTTCTTGGGGCGAAGTCGAATCGCCTAGCCAGTTTTTAGAAGCATCAGATCAAGATTGTGTGGTGGCGGTGGTTCGGCAAGAAAAAAATCTCATCATGATTTTGGATTTTGAGAAAGTCATTGCAGATATCAATCCCGAATTAAGCATGACCAAATACGATGTCACTCTCGATAAAAAAGTTCAAATTGATGATGAAATGTTGGCTTTACGGGGTGCGAAAACCATCTTGGTGGTGGATGATTCTGCCTTTATTCGTCGATTAATAGAAAATACGCTTATTTCATCAGGGTACAATGTCATTGCGGCAAAAGACGGAGCGGAAGCGCTTGAAATTAT
>CAMRBZ010000097.1 GCA_947040595.1 uncultured Enterovibrio sp.
CTGATTTTAAATATTCCGTCAAGCGGTTATTTTTAATCAATTTAAAAGCCTTTTTACTTCTTCGATTTAAAAGCAAACCCTTTATGCGAGCCGCTTCGTGTCGATAGGCCGCATTATAGGGTTCTTTTAAATCTTGGCAAGGCTTTTTTGTATAAAAAGTCACGTTCGATGGAAAATCAAGCTGAAGTGCCTTAAATGCAGGAAAATCGATCAGAAAACACTCTCACACTCTCCCAGTTAGTGTATTCAACCTCTTTTGTTCGATCCGTTTCCCCACCTGTTATTTTCATAATCAACTGAATCATTATACGATCATAAAAACAATAGCGAGGATAATAGAGGGCTCCTGCAAAAACACCGAGTAACTGTGGCTTCCATTGTGACTGATTTTGAAATTTTTTCATATAAACACTCCCTTCCGGCGTGTCTTTTCCTTTTTTTCTCGCCGTCAGGTTTACACAGAAAAAAGCGCCTTTACTCAATTTCAGTTCAAAAAGGTTCTGTTCTATGAATTCATACACGGTTTGATTAAAGCGACCATAGCGAATAGACGCACCGATAAGAACTTTATCGTAATCCTTAAAGTTCACTTTCGGAAAATCACGTAAATCACGAAATTCACATTCATATCGACCCAATAATTCATTTTCAATATACCGAAGAATTTTAAGGGTCTGCCCTTCAGTGCTCGAATAGAGCAAAAGTGCCTTTTCCATATTTATCCTATTTAAGTATTAGGTTCGCCAGAAAGTAGGCGTAAAGAGAAGGAGCAAGGTGAAAATCTCAAGTCGCCCAAATAACATTGAAACAATCAAAACCCATTTTGCAGCGCTCTTAATATCTGCAAAATGCAAAGAGACATCCCCTAAGCCTGGACCTAAATTATTCAAGGTGGCAGCAACGGCAGAAAAAGCGGTAAGCTCATCAATTCCAATTCCAATCAATGCAACCATGCAAATAACAAAAACAAGAGCATATGCAGAAAAAAAGCCCCATACAGCATCAACAATTTGTTGCGGTAAGGCTTTATTGCCTACTTTAATGGTGTAAACCGCACGAGGGTGAACCAATCGCTTTAATTCACGCGAACCCTGTAGAGAAAGTAATAAAATCCGAATGACCTTCATCCCTCCCCCAGTAGACCCAGCACAACCCCCAATAAAAGAAGAAAAAAGAAGCAAAACAGGCAAAAATAAAGGCCATTCAGAAAAATCTGTCGTCGTATACCCCGCCGTAGTAGAAATAGAAACCGTTTGAAAAAATGCTTGATTAAAAGACTCAAAAGTAGATTCGTAGGTGCCTTTATTTATGAGCATTCCAAAAACAATCACCAATAAAATTAATTGAATCAATACAAATGCACGAAATTCAGGATCTCTAAAATAAAATCCAGGATAAATTTTTCCGCTCGAAAAAGCTGCAAAATGAAGAGAAAAATTACACGCAGAGATCAATAGAAACAAAACAGTTATAAGGTTAATGGCCGGGCTATTGAAGTACCCCATACTGCTATCATGCGTAGAAAAACCACCAATTGCTACGGTTGAAAAACTATGGCTAATCGCATCAAAAACACTCATGCCCGCCAGCCAGTAAGCAAACGCACAAGAAAGGGTCAAAGTTAAATATATATACCAAAACGCTTTAGCTGTTTCTGCAATACGAGGCGTAATTTTGCTGTCTTTTACAGGACCCGGTATTTCAGCTCGATACAACTGCATCCCTCCAATTCCAAGAACAGGCAAAATGGCGACTGCAAGAACAATGATCCCCATACCGCCAAACCACTGCAATAATTGACGATAAAACAAAACGGCTTTTGGTAAGTCATCAAGTCCTACAATCACTGTCGCCCCAGTTGTGGTCAGACCTGAAAATGACTCAAAAAACGCATCAGTTACAGACATATTTGGCTGCTCTGAGAGCATAAAGGGAATCGATCCTGCACTTCCGATTACAGTCCAAAACAAAACCACAATAAGAAAGCCATCTCGTGCTTTTAATTCATGTCGAAAAGCTCGGTTCGGAAACCACAAAGCAGCGCCACCTGCAAGAAGGAGAAAAAAAGTAACTACAAAAGGAAATCCCTCGCCATCGCGAAATATAAAAGCCACCAATGCGGGTAACAGCATAGTGGTGCTAAAAAGGGCCAAAAGCAGGCCAACGATACGAATAATTGAACGAAATTGCATGGACTAAACAGCAGATCCCTATATTGAGGTTTAACCTGAATAATGAGTTATTATTTTTCTCAGTCAACTATTTGATTACAAAATCGATTCCTCATATTTTCAAAACAACCAAAAAGGCAAGCTCCAACACTTACCCCACACCCCAAGTATAATGCCATTCAGATACTCTCATCCAAAACAAGAAGAAAGCTTAAGATTTAATCAAAATAAAGACATATACCCAAAATATTTGAAAACGCAGTTAGATAAGAAGCAAGTGAAGCCATTCAGGATCCTGGCACAATGTGAAGGAGTTGAGCAAAGACAGCCAACACCTACGCGGTTTCAAAAGCTACGGATATACGGTGTTTTGTATCGCCCAAAATGAATGATTACACATCAATATATAAAGAAGAATATCCATCTATTTAATCTTAAGTCTCACACACTAAAAATCACGAATTAATCGTCATTTCATGCAAAAAACATCTTTGTCGATAATAATTTATCCGTGCTTTCGTTGCCTTTTCAGAGAAGCTTATCCAGACTAAAATTATTTCTTCATCTACGAACTTCGCCCTAGGTAAACCTCATTAACCAACGTGCTCACAACACGGAGACAAAATATGATTTACCAAAGCAATGCGCTTTCTGTACGCCACCTTACCAACGGTCTCGCTGAAATGAATTTTGATACACAAGGACCCGTTAATAAATTCGACCTTGCGACTCTAGATAACCTCAGTGAAGCCATTGACGCCTTATCACTTGAAAAAAACGTAAAAGCTTTACTGCTTACCTCCGCCAAATCTGATTTTGTGGTTGGCGCTGACATTAAAGAATTTCTTAGCTTGTTTGAAAAACCAAAAGAAGAGCTTTCTGCGTGGCTCTCTTTGGCTAATCGTATTTTTAATAAATTAGAGGATCTCCCCTTTCCAACGGTATCTGTCATTTCAGGTTACTCGCTAGGAGGGGGCTGCGAATGCATTCTTGCTACCGATTTTCGTATCGCAGATACCACTGCGCGTATCGGTTTACCTGAAACAAAACTTGGCATTATTCCAGGCTTCGGTGGCACCGTCCGCATGCCTCGCCTTATCGGTGCGGACAATGCAATAGAGCTCATCACCACAGGTAAAAAGATTCCTTCAAACATCGCATTGAAATTGGGCTTATTGGATGCCGTTACTCAGCCTGAAAATCTACGAGAATGCGCGATTTCTTTAGCGCACAGCGCAATAATAGGCACATTAGAGTGGCAAAAACGCCGTAAACAAAAAAAATCTCCACTGCAACTTAATAAAATGGAAGCCACTTTGTGCTTTAACACAGCAAAAAGCTTGGTTGCAAAAAGCGCAGGAATCCATTATCCAGCGCCACTAAGTGCCGTCATTGCAATAGAAGAAGCCGCAGAAAGTGCCCGGGATAATGCGTTAGAAATTGAAAATAAACACTTTGTAACCCTCGCAAAAAATAGCGTCACTCAGGCCTTAGTCGGAATATTTTTAAATGAGCAATTTCTTAAAACAAAAGCCAAAAAAGCCATAAAAGAATCTAAAAAAACAAAACAAGCTGCAGTACTTGGCGCTGGGATAATGGGAGGGGGAATCGCTTATCAATCAGCCACAAAAGGGATACCCGTTTTAATAAAAGACATCCATCAAGGAGCACTTAACGCAGGAATGGAAGAAGCAGTCAAATTACTGAACATACAACAGATAAAAGGACGCATCACCCCTCTGAAAATGTCTGAAATATTGAATTCTATCGTCCCCAGCCTTCATTATGCGGGTATTGAGCAAGCGGATGTGATCATTGAGGCTGTGATTGAGAACCCCAAAATAAAAGCAACAGTCTTAAGCGAAGCAGAAGAAAAAATTCACAAAGAGGCTATTTTAGCCTCCAACACTTCCACAATTCCTATCAACCTGCTTGCAAAATCACTCAAAAGACCTGAAAACTTTTGTGGGATGCATTTTTTCAACCCTGTCCATCGCATGCCTTTAGTTGAAATCATTCGCGGAAAATCAACCTCTGAAGAGACCCTTTCTCGTGTGGTTGCATTCGCTGCAAAAATGGGTAAAACACCCGTCATCGTCAATGATTGTGCCGGATTTTTTGTTAATCGCGTTCTTTTCCCATATTTCGCAGGCTTTAACTTACTTTTATGTGATGGCGGAGATTTTCAGCATATAGATAAGGTCATGGAAAAAACCTTTGGTTGGCCAATGGGACCGGCTTATTTACTTGATATTGTTGGGATTGATACAGCCCATCACGCGCAAGATGTTATGGAACTAAATTATCCTGAACGCATGGCAAAAACAAAAGGAGACGCAATTCATATTTTATTTGAAAATGAACGTCTCGGTCAGAAAAATGGCGTCGGATTTTATAAATACACCCATACAAAAAAAGGAAAAATAAAGAAAGAATCAGACACAACAATCGATGCATTATTGACGCATCTCGTAAAATCGACACAAGATTTCACAGATGAAGAGATTATTCAGCGCATGATGGTGCCCATGATAAACGAAGTGGTGCGCTGCTTAGAAGAGCAAATCATTGCAACCCCGCAAGAAGCAGATATCGCGCTCGTTTATGGCTTAGGCTTTCCTCCTTTTCGTGGAGGAGTATTCCGCTATCTCGATAGCATTGGACTGCAAAATTACGTCACCATGGCAGACAAATTAAAACATCTTGGGCCTGCTTATAGAGTCCCTGAAGGCTTACGCAAAAAAGCCAAAAAAGGAGAACTCTATTTCAATATTAAAAGGCAATCCGCGTAAATCAGAGCAATATATACCCAATATATTTAAAGATGCAGGTCGACGCGAAAGACGAAAAGACGCTGAACAGAGATGAACGCTGTGATTGAGCTTTAAGAATGCACCCAAAAACCCTGCAGTTACAAAAGCCACGAGTCTCGCTGGAATTAAAGAGGAAAAAAAAAATGAATAATGTTGTGATTGTTGATTGCATTCGAACCCCAATGGGACGCTCTAAAGGCGGCGTTTTTCGTCATGTTCGCGCGGAAGATTTATCAGCACTGTTAATGCGATCTCTTTTATCACGCAATCCGCAAATCAAACCCGAAGAAATTGAAGACATTTATTGGGGCTGCGTACAGCAAACATTAGAGCAAGGCTTTAATATTGCGCGAAATGCTGCCCTGCTCGCGGGTATTCCACACAATGTTGCAGCGACCACAGTCAACCGACTTTGTGGCTCTTCTATGCAAGCATTGCACGATGCCGCACGCGCAATCATGGTCAATGATGCTGAAATCTGCATGATAGGCGGTGTTGAACATATGGGACATATCCCGATGGATCATGGCGTTGATTTTCACCCGGGTCTTTCACTTTCTATTGCAAAAGCCGCTGGCATGATGGGACTTACCGCTGAAATGCTTGGACGATTAGAAGGGATCAACAGAGAAATGCAAGATGAATTTGCCGCCAAATCACATCAAAAAGCCCATGCTGCAACGACAGAAGGACGCTTTAAAAATGAAATTATTCCCACTCAAGGTCATGATGAAAAAGGAGGATTGATCTTGGTTGAAAGCGATGAGGTGATCCGCCCTAACACCACAATAGAGGCACTCTCTCACCTTCGTCCTGTTTTTGATCCCATTAAAGGAACAGTCACTGCAGGAAATTCATCCGCATTATCCGACGGCGCCTCCGCTATGTTATTGATGAGCGAAGAAAAAGCTAAATCTCTGGGACTTTGTATACGTGCACGCATTCGTTCAATGGCCGTCTCGGGCTGCGACCCTTCCATTATGGGTTATGGGCCAGTACCGGCAACTCACAAAGCCTTAAAACGTGCAAAGCTCAGCCTTGATGATATAGACATCATCGAGCTCAATGAAGCCTTTTCCGCTCAAGCTCTTTCATGCGCAAAAGACCTTGGTTTACTTTCGCAACTTAATGAAAAAGTCAATCTTAACGGGGGAGCCATCGCATTAGGTCACCCCCTAGGTTGCTCCGGTGCTCGAATATCAACCACCCTCATCCATTTAATGGAAGAAAAAGATTCCACATTTGGGCTTGCAACAATGTGCATTGGCCTTGGACAAGGGATTGCGACGGTATTTGAACGCGTTTAAGTCATAATCAGCGTATTTTCAGATGCAAGTAGCCGGAAAAGACAAAAAGGCTTTGTGCATGTATGTATTAAATAATGGAGTAACGGAGTAAAACTCGCGCAACCAATAAGCCTGCATCCTCAAAAACGACAGGTATAGGAAATCCGTGATTCAGCAGTCGGAACCGAAAAAAAAGTGCTCACTCAAAGAAGAAATTAAAAAACATTCTCATTGAACCCTTCCATTTAATTTAAAGAGCGCAATGAGAAAAGAGCATTAAATTACACGAGAAAACTGCTGCTGCCTTGCTTTGTCTCTTATGTAAATGTCAAAGCACATACAGATATTCCGAATTAAAAGCCGCCCTTTTAATGTCACTTGAATACTTTTTTCATTCATGCAAACCAAATCATCTGTAATGAATTTTTCTAATAAACCTAGATCTTCTAAAAAATAAACATCAAAATTAATCTCATATTCTTGTGAAATTTTCTGTTTATCGACATAAAAATTACAAATCAACGATTTAATAACATCTCTGCGCAACAAGTCATCTTTGTCCAACGTCAAGCCTTTCCAAAGAGGATGATCTTCTTCATCAACTTGAGTGTAATAACTTTTCAATTCTTTTTGATTTTGCGCGTAACAATCACCCATCATGGAAATAGCAGAAACCCCAAGCCCCAACAAATCACAATCACCTTGTGTGGTATAACCTTGGAAATTTCGATGTAACACCCCTTCACGCTGCGCGACAGCAAGCTCATCTTCAGGAAGTGCAAAATGATCCATTCCGATAAATTGATATCCCGCATCAGTCAGCATTAAAATAGTTTGCTCTAACATTCCCAGCTTTTCTTTCGGTGACGGGAGGGTTTCATCTTTTAATTTTCTTTGCGCGGCAAAAATCTGAGGAAGGTGGGCATAATTAAACACAGACAAACGCCCAGGTTTCATTTGAATGACTTGCTCTAAGGTGTGGGCAAAACTTGCTTTATTTTGATGAGGTAAACCATAAATCAAATCAAGATTGGTCGAACGAAAACCTAAGACTTTGGCACGTTCAAGCAAAGCTTTAATGAAATGCTCATCTTGTTCGCGATTTACTTCTTTTTGTACTTTTTTATCAAAATCTTGCACACCTATACTGACTCGATTAAAACCTTCAGCACGTAGGGTATCTAAAATATCAAGATCAATTTTTCTCGGATCAATTTCAATGCTGATTTCCATTTCAGGTGAAAAGGAAAAAGCATGGCGCAAAATACTCATTAAACGCGAAATTTGTGCCTTACTCAAAAAGGTCGGAGTACCACCGCCCCAATGTAGCTGAGTTACATTGCGATCACCCAGCAAATGCGCACGCTGATGAATTTCTTGTTCTAACGTATCAAGATATCGATCCGCCTTATCTTGATGACGCGTAATAACCTTGTTGCAGGCACAGTAATAACAAAGAGTGTGACAAAAAGGAATATGAACATAAATAGAGAGGTTACGTTTTGGATATTGAAAGCAAGCCCTATCAAATTCAGCTGCAGTAAAAGCTTCATGAAACTCCAGGGCCGTTGGATAAGAAGTGTAGCGCGGCCCTGAATAATTATATTTTTCAATCAGCGACTGATCCCAAATTATTTGTTTCTTTGTCATGTCAGCTCCTTAAAGCCTGAATTTTTTCCATCTTGGCCCCCGTAAATACGAGAATACTTTCCAGCTCAAATTCAATCGCGGTTTGCAAACGCGCTTGTGCTTTCAAACGCAGCATATCAAAACGCATCCGTTCTTTCTTTTGAATGCATTTGCGTTTTTCAGAGCGAGGCATGTCTTTAACAAGATCATATAATTCATACAGTGCAGGAAAGCATTCAGGAAAATCCACGCTTTTATTTCCTTGCAAATGCGTCATTATCATATAAAGACGAATCGCCGCTTCAGAGAAATCACATTGTTCTTGTAATGCCGCCATGGCTATCACATCCACACTTTCAATAATTTTTAAATTTCTCAGATCCAGCGCGTCTTGCTTTGCACGTTTTTGCATCTTTGTTTGATGGTGAAGTTTTATCAATAGCCACCCAGCATAAGCAGCTAAAGAAAAAACAATAAGGCCAGCACAAACAATCACACTCAAAAGAAAGGCGTCCAAATTTTACTCCTTGTTAAATTTGAAGTTATCAAACTCCGCAAGCATTTCTTCATCTGTACGGTTTTTGGATGCTTTCGGTTGCTTGGCTTGCTCAGTGGGCTCTTCTTCAAACAAACCTAATTGCTTCATTAAAATTTCAATGCGATCTATTTTTTCATCAACATAAGACTGCAAGCCTGCACCTAATTTATCTCCATTTTCAATGCGATCAAGAAGCACATTCAATTGGGGATCATTTTCTAAACTCTCAAGCTCCTGCTCAGCACTCAAACGACGGACTTTTTTCCCCGCAACGGATTTTGGATGTGGTTTTTCTTCTACCAACAAAGAAATGGGCTTTTTACTTCCTAAGCGTGGATCTGGTTTAGACAAACCCATTCGGGCTTGCTCTGTTTTTGTTTCTGAATGGCGAGAGCCCGCTTTAAGGCCTTTTGATTTATTTTCTCTTTTCCGAGCAAGGGCCGCGACATCTTCTTTGGATAAGGAACGATCCTTATATTGAGCAGAGCCTTCTGAACCGATTTTACGGACTTTTTTCTTTCGGGTCATTCTTCATTTTTCCTAAATAAAATGATGCAGTTAGAGTTCAATCTTTTCTCCAAAGCACCAATAAACAGACTCTTTCGAATTTAAAATATTCTTCATTCTGTTTTTGATAAAAACGACGTTTTGAGTTAAAAAAAACGCCACAAATACAAAAGCGAGCAATCAAAGATCATGATGGCCCGCTACATAATATTGAATGGCGGAAATGTAACAGAAAGCACAAAAAGAAAAAAGCGACAGGTAAAT
This sequence comes from uncultured Enterovibrio sp., assembly GCA_947040595.1. GTDB lineage: Bacteria > Pseudomonadota > Gammaproteobacteria > Enterobacterales > Vibrionaceae > Enterovibrio. Next base: position 9,209 of record CAMRBZ010000097.1, read on the forward strand.
CCTGTCGCTCTATCGCGTTCGAATAAAACGGGTGTGACTGCTCTTTTCCCTGCAGTAATTCCACATCCTGGTGAACAAGGCGTTTATTTACAAATAAGGCGTCCTGCCATTTATAATATTATGGTGTAGCGTCCTTTTATTTTCGTCTTCCTGACGATGCTACATCCCAGTATCAAAGGCCCATCCTTAAGCCAAAATCCTTTTGCATCCTTCGCAGCCTTGCGTCATCATCCCTGACGCTCCATTTCCTTGTCATTTTCCCTGTTGACATGATCAAGTTTACCCCACATTAGCAAGCAATCCAGTCGAAAGCTCACAAATAAAACAAAGAAACATTCAACTCGAGACTCAAAGAGAAATAAATTGCATCAACTCGCTCGCTTACATCCAAAAAGTCAGAGATAGCATGATCATTGTTTTGGACTCAATGTAACCCACCAACATATTGAGAAACCGCCTCAATTTCTTTATCTGAAAGCTTTGCCGCGATGATTTGCATCATCCCATTTAAATCATTGTTACGCTCACCTTGCTTAAATGCACTCAGCTGACTTTGCACATATTGCGCATGTTGAGCGGATATTTTAGGAAAACCAGAAAGCCCAGTTCCATTTCCTCGCGGCCCATGGCAGGCAATGCAAGCAGGAACATTCGTTTTTTTATTTCCCGCAAGGTACAAGGCTTGACCCAGACTGATAGATGCCTCGGGGGTCACACCTGCTTTAGGTGTTTGAGATGCATAAAAAGCAGCCAGATCAGCCATATCTTGCTCTGAGAGAGGCGAAATCATTCCCGCCATAAGAAGGTTATAACGCCCTTGCTCTCCAGAGGTTTCAAGCCCCAATTTAAACTCTTTTAATTGTTTAAAAAGATATTTTTCGTGCTGACCCGCAAGAACTGGATAAATGCTGCTTGATGCACTGTTTCCATCTGCTCCATGACAAGCAACACAAGTGGCTGATTTTATTTTACCTTCTTGTGCATCTCCTTGCGCCTTTGCAGTGAAACTGGCAATGAACATCAGTATTAATGCTAATTTCTTCATGAGACCCCATTTATATTTATTCAGCATCCAATGCCACCGAGTTCAGCGCATCGTGATACAATCGCTAAGCAAAAAAGCACAATGAGTGTACACAATCCCACATAAAAGCAATCAATCGGCTACATGAAGTCGAGACGGAGTTAACAGTGAATCCTTCACTCAACTATCGAAAAACCCACTTCATTACCAGCGCACCGGATATCAGACACCTGCCCGATGACACTGGAATTGAAATCGCCTTTGCTGGCCGCTCTAATGCTGGGAAATCCAGCTCAATAAACCGACTCTGCGATCAAAAGGGTCTTGTAAAAACAAGTAAAACCCCTGGCCGTACCCAGTTAATCAACCTCTTTAAGGTGGATGAAGGATGTCACATCGTTGACTTACCGGGCTATGGTTTCGCACAAGTCCCCCTGGAAGTGAAAAAAAAATGGCAACAGTCTCTTAGTGAATATTTACAAAAAAGAGAGCAACTTAAAGGACTGGTTGTTCTGATGGACATTCGCCACCCTTTAAGAGAACTAGATCAAGAATTAATATACTGGGCCGTTGATTGCCAGTTGCCCGTTATCGTTTTACTTACAAAATGCGACAAATTAAAAAAAGGCCCCCAAAAAGCACAACTTCATAAAATACGAGAGGCCGCCATGGCCTTTTGTGGGGACGTCGATGTTGAGCTTTACTCCTCATTAAAAGGAGTGGGCGTAGACAAGCTCCGTGATAAAATGACGCAATGGTATCAACAAGCAAATGAAGAGGACGCCTTGCCCTCTGATGAAGACAATAAACAAGAAGAAGACACCCAAGACACTTGAAGTTGCGTGTAAGCGAAAAACGAGTGAAGCCTCTGAGCGTAGATGCTCTGTATAATCGGGTTTGAAAGTGCAGCTGACAACCCTGCATTTTCAAAGGCGACGGGTTAAAACCAAAACATTGAGGTCTGAAGTAAAGAGCAAGGAAGCCATCCTCAACGTTCAACAAAAAGACTCTTTTGTACGTTTCACTTCCTGAGGAGCCTCTCCTGCTTTTTTGCAAAGCGCCACATTGGATTTAAGGGAGACGTTGCTGTCATATATCCGGCTTATTTTTGATATTGATACATAATTTTTGGCCTTGATGAGACTTAGGGCATACAGTCCTTATCAAGATATTGTCTTTTATAGCCTTGGGTATTATTCGGATTTCAGTATGCCGATTGAAACTGTTTTTCATCTTCTCTATTTGCCTTCGCAATCCCGGTGAGCAGTGTTACTTTGTCATCCAATCTACAAGGTTATTTTTTCCTATTTCTTATCGCCTCATGATTAAAGCGTTCATCACTGCGCTGTCATCACTTTGTCGCTCTCTTCTCGCACAATCAGTACCCAGAGTATTCGAGCACCTTTATTGGAAAAAAGTATCGTCGCTTTATTAATACCAATTCCATTAAAAATTTGGGACCCATCAAACAGGGGTCACAATTAATAAAATTCTCAGTCAACCCGAAGTGATAGTTAAATAATTGAATTAAAGGATAAATTCAGAATTTTCAAGATTTTTGGAATCAAGCCGATATCTTACCCAGAAGCTTGTTATTTGATTTGTCCCAAAAATTTGATCATTCTTGCTTGTTAAAATCACCGATAACATCGTTATGAATTTCTCAATTAGAATAACGCGTTATCGACAATTTACGCCTAGTTTTCAGTGCTTTTTCCGGCGCAATTTCTGACTAACTAATTAATGGAATTGGTATAAAATTCTCTTTCGCCACGCCATTGTTTATCCACAGATTCAGTTTATCCGTTTTCGTTTTCGAGCGGCTTTTCATGCCCTTTTCCTTTTAAAATTTCAGATACTATTAAGCCTGAATTCAACGCCTATTTTGATCGCAGCGTTAAATAGGAAAAAGAAAAGCACCTTATTGAGATATTTAAAGATGCCGCTAGGCTGCAAGGATGAAAAGCCCCTGAGTATAGATAGAGGATATGGTTGGGCTGAACGAGTGCTGCCAACACCTACGCGCCTTCAAAGGCGACGGGGATATTGCTTTACCATAAATCCCACTAGTGCAGCTAAGCTCAAATACCCATACAAC
>CAMRBZ010000098.1 GCA_947040595.1 uncultured Enterovibrio sp.
GGTATAGAATCTCATTGGGCTTTGAGGTCGCGGCCAACTCCCCAGTAAAATGCGACGGATAAAATTCAGAACATCCCCTTCTTAGTCCGTCCTCCCCACAATTTAATTCTCTTAAAAACCTTAAGATCTTTATGGTCATCACTGCATATTTTTGCCAAAATGCCCATCATCTTTCTAACATTCACGATTATAAAATCTAATGACCGCTCAACTCATTGATGGAAAACTGATATCAAAAGCAATTTGTCAAAAAGTCACCGCGCGTGTAAACGCGAGAAAAATGGCAGGATTACGCGCTCCAGGACTTGCAGTGATCCTTATAGGAGAAGATCCTGCATCTCAAGTTTACGTCGCAAGTAAACGGAAAATGTGTGAAGACGTCGGATTTATCTCTAAGTCTTATGATTTAGGGGCAACTACATCTGAAAAAGAGATACTTGAACTCATCGTTCAATTAAATGAAGACAACACAATTGATGGAATTCTCGTTCAACTTCCACTTCCCGCGCAAATTGACACAACAAAAATCCTTGAACACATTCTCCCAGAGAAAGACGTAGACGGATTTCATCCTTATAATGTGGGAAGACTGTGTCAACGGATCCCTAAACTACGTTCTTGTACACCAAAAGGGATCATCAGCTTATTAGAACACTATGATATTCCTTTACAAGGTCAGCATGCCGTGATTGTAGGAGCATCCAACATCGTAGGCCGCCCCATGACCTTGGAATTTCTTCTTCATGGTTGTACAACCACCACCTGTCATCGTTTTACAAAAGATCTTCAATCCCATATACGTCAAGCCGATCTGTTGGTCGTGGCCGTCGGAAAAGCCAATTTTATTCCTGGAGAATGGATCAAAGAAGGGGCCGTGGTGATTGATGTGGGCATTAATCGTCTTGAAAATGGGAAACTTGCAGGAGATGTCGAGTTCATAACAGCCCAAAAGCGAGCAAGCTATATCACTCCAGTACCAGGGGGCGTAGGACCGATGACTGTCGCAAGTTTAATTGAAAATACTTTACTGGCTTGCGAACAATTTCATTCAAAATAAAAAAAGTGGCCTCATTAAGAGGTCACTTCTTTTTAAAGCTCTCATTCAAACCTGAATTTAAACCCCTTTCTCTTTACCTTGATCTTCAACACCTTCTAAATTGAGTTTCAAAATAACCCCAACCAGAATAATATAAAAATACACCAAGTGGGTGTGATGAAAAGGCACATCGGTAAGGCCTGCCAAAAAAATCATTAAAACTACAGCACTGATCAGTGGATAGATTTTAAACGATATTTTTCCATTTTTTTTGAAAAATAACATACAGCTAAAAAGCCAAAAAATCAGCAAAACCAATCCAAACACACCATACCTTGCATAAGTATCAATGAATTGATTATGCAAATGAGGCTGCTGAGCGGCAACTCTGTTTTCAATCACATTGATGCTTTCTTTTAATCTTTTTTTACCTAAGCCAACACCCCATTGATCCTTTGTTAAATTAATCCCCTTCTCCCATAACTCTAATCTTGCCCCAATAGAGGTTTCATAATTTCCATTTAATAAATACTGAACCTCCGTGGCCGTCGTTTTGATTCTTTCGTCTATTTTATCTTTAAAGGCAAAATAAAAAAGGCCAGAAGAAAATACACAAAGCAAAAGACATATTAAATAATGTTGAGGAGAATAAAGAGAGAGTCGAAGAACCAAATAAAAAGCAACAAGAGGAAAAAATATAATCACCCCCCTTACATCAGTAAGAATGAGCGCCACGGTTGAAAAAACAACGGCAATGACCGCTAAAATTCGAAGCGTTTTTTCCTTATTTTGTAATGCAATATTTAACGAAATCAAACCTAAAACAGAAGAATAAAGAGCATATGGAATAGGGTTGATTGCAATCCCTACCCGCTGAATTCCCAGATAAAAAAATTCGTATAACGCATTAAAACCGCAAACAAAAGCAGATAAAACAAAAATATATTCCACCCAGCGAACCGAAATACGACGCCATGGCACAAATGCAAGATAAAGTAAACTAAGCAAAACCGTTCTCGGGAAACCAAAATCATCCTCACGAAAAAGGTGCGCAATAGTAGAAAAGATAAACAACAATACACTGATAATAAAGAGAGGTCGAACAGCCCTGTTCAAGCAATTTTCTTTTATCGCAGACGGATAAAAAATGAGCGAATACAAGAACACAAACGGGATCAAGCGAGAAAGAAGCCACTTTGTATCTGTAAAATTAAACATCACTCCTAAAACCAAAACTAAAGGACTTAGAAGAAAAGTAATTTCAGCTATGCGCTTGAAATTATAGGATTTTATATATATCGATTGAGAGGTTATCATTTTATTTCTTGTTAACTCCTTGATTCAAACTATCAATCAATAAAAGAAATATAAATAGATGAATCAGGAAAGGTTTGTATCGCTTCCCTGCATTTTACATCAAAAAATACGCTTCGAAATAGAAATTATCACGATCAATAAATACTGATAAAACATCTCAAAAAATTATTTGATGATTTACAAAGAGCACATTAAAAAAATCAGCCACTTTGAGCCTAAATTTAAAGTAACAGCACAAAAATTAAAGCGATTCTTTAAAAGAAATCTTCATGTAAAAGAAACGCCTATTCTAAAAATATGAATACATTATATTGTCACATAAGAAAAACGTTAAATATTTATTTCATTCACACTTTTTCTTTTTTACAAACATTTTCAATAACATATATTTCTTGTAACCCGAATAGATCTCTCTCGATATCTTTCTGTACCAAGGCGTTTTTAATACGTCATCAAGTTGAATAGTAGAAACATGTTGACCATGATCTCGTATAAAATGCGGTGTTAGATGATAAGAATATTGTCCATGAATATAGTTTGCACCCACAAAGCAATCAACAGGCAAAGACCAACGGTGTTTCACTAACTTTGCTGCGGCCTTCGGGGAGATCGCATAAGCACGAAGCCCACCAAAATTGTCTTTCATGAGATTGATCTTGTGGTGTTCATCGTTAAAAACACAAGAATGCTCAGCGCCATCATCCATGGCCTCTAACCTCAAAAAACCGAATTCATCTACTTTTTTCTGTGCAAAATCAAGTATCTCGATTGCATTATCGTGAATTTTTATATCATCTTCACAGACAATGATCGACTGATTTAATTCGATGCATTTAATCCAAAGTGAATAGTGACTTGCGTAACACCCAATCTCTCCTTTGGAAGGCATTTTTCCACTGGTCAACCAAAGCCTTTTTATATAGTCGTAATCTTCGGCAAGCAAAGGTAACCCTTGATGACCATCAATCGCATCAAAAAAGGTAAAATCAACCCCCTTGCTGGCAAATTCCTGAGAGACCAACTCACGACGCTCTTGACTTCGCTTAAGACTGATCACGTACACGTTGTTCGTTGCCATAAATACCTTTTAATCCAGCAAAAAAATAAAAATGGATCATAACGCAAAAAATGAGCATATTCGACATTTATCACTTCAGATCTTCTGTGGATGTCGATGAAGATCTTTTATTTTCACTCCTCAGGAGAGAACAATGCACCTTACAAAGCATTAAGCTCACCGTTAAACAGAAATTCTATAAAAGAAAAATGATAAAACGCGTAACTTTAAACTAAAAAGCGTCCCCTAATACAATACTTCGGACATTTTTTGAATTTAGTGATATCTATGAATATTTAATGCGTTGATTTTACATAAAAAGATGGTTTTTTACCCTATACCCAAGACACTGAAGTTGCGTGTCGTCGGCAAACGAGTGAAGGCCCTGAGCATAGATCTACTCTGTGATTGGGCTGAGCGAGAGCAGCCAACACCGACGCAGTTTCAACGTGTTGAGATGAACGAGCGTAGCCAACATCTACATCTACATCTACATCTACACAGCTAGAAAGGCGACAGATATAACCAAAAACAACTTTCGCAACAATAATCCGACATTTAGCACATGAGAAAATAATATTGATTTATAGGCTGTCTCACAAAAAATGCCCACAAACTCGTACTAACAGGTAACGCTACGTGATAACTCTGTCTTTTCTATTTTAATTTCAACATCAAATTTTAAAATATCGAGCTTAGGTGCGAAATGGGAGATAATAAGAAGATCACATGATTTATCTTTATTTAAATAAAAACCAATGAAAAATAAAGCCAATATAAGAACTATTGACTCTAAAAAGAAAAACAAAGGGACATATTAAAAATTCTATAAATCGTTAAAATATAAAATCATTCTTTACTCCGTTCCAAACGTAATTTTAATAAAGAAGCTAATTTAGATTGATTGGTTAAAAATACCAAATAAAACAAAAAACAAACAACAAAAGAAAGAAACATGATGACTTCAGGTATTCTTTCAATTTCACCGTAAATTCCAAAAGCAGCAAAGGAAAGCGAAATTAAGAAAATAACAGACAGTGTTTGAATTGATGTTAGACCAAAACGTTGAAATATATGATGAAGATGCTCTCTATCCGGTTTAAAGGGAGAGTCGCCTCGAAGAATTCGGCGAATCATAATTGCAGCCATATCCATTAACGGAAGAGCAATTAACCACAAAGATGTCACCGGCCGTAATGCTGAATGCGTTCCATTTTGACTTGATAATAATAAAAACCAAATGACTGTAAAGCCGATGAGCATGCTTCCTGCATCCCCCATAAAAACTTTTCTTTTTCGACCAAACAAACCAAGATTTAACGTTATATAAGGTAAAATAACGGCAATCAAAACAACACACATATAAGCCAAATTATATTGACCTGCCAATGACAACAAAAAGCCTAATCCTGCAAAAGTGACGATAGATAATGCGCCGAGTAAACCATCAATTCCATCGACCATATTAAACGCATTAATTGCAGCAATAACACCAAAAATAGTAATGAGATAACCAAAATATCCAAGCGTCACATTTCCAAGACCAAAAATATTTCCAAGTGTATTGAGTTCAATTCCACCAAGATACATCATTCCAATAGAAATTAATGCTTGGATAAAAAATCGGAATTTATAACTAATATCAAACTTATCATCTAAAGCCCCTATAACCACGAGAAGAATAATGCAAGATGCGTACAAGCCTGCATTTGGAATAATTGTCGGGTTATAAAATAAAAAATAGAGCAATGAAAAGCAAATAGAAATCCCCCCGACAAGAGGGATCGAGCCTTGATGCAATTTGCGCACGTTAGGTTTATCTACTAACCCTACCGTTCTCGCAATTTTGCGCATAACAAAGAGAATGGTAAATGACACAAATGTAAGGAGTAACAATTCGATAAGCTGGGTAAACACAAAGAAACCTAAATAATTGACAGTTTATGAATTTTAAATGAAGTTTGCTTTGATTCCCAGATTTTTTTCTCATTAGAATGAAAGCGAACTATAATTTTTCTTTTACTAGATCCGGCGGGTTAAAATCAACATTAAGATCTGAAAATTTATTCTTATAATTTCCAAGCCACTTAATTTCTGATTTTCCAAACAAAGAAAAAACAGCAGTGGAAAACAAAGTAATAACTGTTTTTGGATAATATTTAGAATCAGCAATTAATAATTCCATTGGGATATTATTCGGCAAAATAAAATCAGAAAGTCCAGAATAATCAGATGTTTCTTTTGGATGTGCTTTAATATATATCAAAGATGAATCATACTGAGATAAAATCTCCTTGTACATTTCCATTTTCATTTCAACAGAAATAGCATCATATATTTCTATAGGTTGTGTTATTAGTAAAATGGCGCCATCTGAAAACACATGATCACCGACATTAATGTTAAAAATTTTTCTGGTTATATTCCTATCGGATTCAGAAAGAAGGTTCCAATTAGAAATGATATCAAAAAATTCAGCTTTCTCATTCAAATCCTTTGGCCAACAATTTTCTAGTGTAAACAATACTTTATTAAATTTATTTGAACGACCAGAAGCTAAAGAGTTCAACTTTAACTTATAATAAAGACGAGCTTTAAATGATGATATATTAATTATTTCATCATTCATTAAATAATTAATATATCCATGTTCAACAAAAATACGATTACAACGAAGACTCAAGCACGGTGTTATATCATGAAAAACGTAAAAATAATCATTTGGATCAACGTTTATTTTTTCTTTCGCATAAAACTGATAAGAGAGCTTATCAAGAAAAGATGTATTTTTAATATTTAAAACATTAAACCGCTCGGTCTTAAAAATAGAAATACCTGATAAATTCAATATAGTAAATTCATCTTTCAAACCTAATCCGATTAATAAACTTAAAAATAGTTCTCTTACATTAGTCACTTCAAAGTATCGCATTCCTTTTCCTTGTATAATAAACAATAGAACAATAAAAGAATAAAAAAATATTGAACAGAAAAAACAGGATCATACAATATAGCGGCACTAAGTATAACCATCACCCCAAACAAACACTTTCTTTTTTTCATTTTCCTGATTTTATTTATACAAAAAAAAGCGAACATTACAAAGAAAAGAAGCCCATAATTTACCAATAATCGCAAAATCCCTGATTCAGTGTAAGTAACAAACCTATATATATAATATCCGTCAAATAAACTTTTTTTTAAATATGCGACATCTAATTTTGGTAAGTGCCCTATTCCAAACACAATATTCCAGACACTGGAATCCAAATAGAATCCTAAAGCATTAGTCCAATTAACAACTCTATGTGATGTTATTTCTTCATATATCCCCAATTCGATATAGCTAGCTTGTTCATGATTGTACAAAAAAGTAATAACTAATGGACACAGAAAAATGATCAAACATATAAAAGATAAAAACCTCGATTTAAAGAATAAAAATAAACTTCCAAATAAAAGACTAAATAAAACCAACCGACTCCCAGTAAGAATTATTATACATAGAAGAAAAAAACTCAGAAATAAATTTTTCTGACTTCGCCGTTCAAAGGAAACAAGACAAATCACCCCCGACATAGCGACTAAAGCCAAACCAACAGGACTCCCATCAAGACTCAATAACCTGGTTGAAAAGGGTATTATCTGATTTTCAAATTCAATATAATTGTATAGACCATAACCTTTAAATACATAATAAAAAATCATCGATAAAATAGAAAATACCAGACTGTAATAAATAATATACTTTGATATTTTTATCGGATCTGTTTTCCTTGCATAATCTATTAACATAATAAAAACAATAAGATTTAATGCATAGACTTTTTGAAAGTAAATGAATAATGGTGTGCACGTAAAAACAATCAAGGCCAAATAGCTCGATTCCATTTTTTTTATTACAGTAAAATAGGAAAAGAGCAATGTAATACAAATCAAGCCTTGAAATATTTGTGCAACATCGTAATGAAGCCTATTAGTAAGAGAATAAAATAATGAAAATGTAAAAGTTAACCATAGTGTTAGATCTAAATACTTATTTTCTATATATTTTTTCATATATTATAGTTACAAGACTTAAAGGTAATAAACGGCCTAAGACTTTAACAAAAAGGTTTCTAATAAACTCGAAAGGCCCTAAAAGCTTGCTTGAACGAAGGAGGTTTTGTATCACTAATTCTTCCTTCGCATATGCAAAACCCACTTTTTTACTGTAATCATCCATTCTTACTCTCATATGACATTCATTTATATTATGAAATATTGCTCCATTTTTTGCCATATTTATCCAAAGTGCATAATCCTGACACTGATATAGACCATTATATCCACCCGCATCCAATACGGCACTTTTTCTATATATACAGCAGCCATGATTTACAGGGGATCTAAATTTTAGTAATTTTATAATTTGATCATGATTTTCCGGTAAGATACGGTAATATTCACTTCCTGCTGAATTAAATTCTAGAATTGTAGAACTAAGGATATCAATTTTTTTATTTTTAACAAGGAATCCCATTTGTGTTTCAAAACGCTCTGGTAAAGAAATATCATCAGAATCCATTCGGGCAATATATTCAAAATCACAATGTTTTATTCCCTCATTAAGGGCATTTCCTTGTCCAACATTAGTTTCTAATTCGATGACTTTTAAATATGGAAGATCATCTTTAAAGTTACTAATAATACCCTCTATTTCAGGAGTCAAGGGTCCATCACAAACCAGTATTATTTGAGATGGTTTAAGGGTTTGCCCTTTTGATATACTATAAAGAGCATCGTAAAAAAGGCCCGGTTTATCATTTTTATATACCGTTATTAATACCGCAAACATTTCAGCACCTTATTGATGAAAAAACCGACTCTAAACCGCTATTAATAGAATATCTTGAAGAAAAAATAGCATTAAATTTTGTTAAATTCATTGATGTATTTCTTGGCCTAATAATTTCTTTATCTATCAAGACTGAGGGGATCACATATTTAGAATCAACATTACAGAGTAAATATAATTTCTTTAAAAAATCGTATTTACTGATTGAAACATTGGACCCTACATTTAATATTTGACCACAAAGAGTCGGGTACAATTTTAATATAGAATAAATTGCTTCTGACAATTGAAATGTTGACACCGGATTAAAATATACATCTTTATATCCTGATATTTCCTCTTTATTTTTTGCTGATTTATAGGCCCATTCAAAAAGAGAATTACCAGAAAGATCTGATTTAGAACCGTATATATTTGTTCTTAGAACAATTCCACCTGAATCCACAATAGGAGATTCTCCCAATAGCTTAGAATGAGCATAATAATTAATAGGATTCGGAATGTCGGTTTCAGACCACTCCTTTTTATCTCCTGAATAGACAGAATCTGTAGAAATATATATATTTCTACAATTTTGTTCTGACAAAAACTGAGATAATTCGACATGTGTTTTAAAGGCTAATGATTTATCTGACTCGCACAAAGAAAGATTAACAATTGCAGCACAATTAATCACAAGATCAGGTTTTAAACGAATTAGAGTCTCTTTTAGTTTGACCGTGTTCAAACAGTTCATATTTATGTTTGATCCAGATCGTGAAATGGTGATAATCTCAGAGATATCTTTTTGAATGCGTAAATAGTTTGCTAATACAGAGCCGAGCATTCCTGAACCACCAATAAGGACGATCTTCATTATTTTAGCTCGTGCAAATTATTTAATAGTACAACCATTTCATCAATTGATAATTGTTTTACGTTATGAGAATGATAATCTAATTCGTGCGTTATTTCTTGCTCGCCATCATTTAGATAAGAAGTGTAATTCATGTCTCTATTGTCTAATGGAACACAATAATAACCTTTAAAATCTACAGCTTTAACCATTTCCTCTCGGGTCAAGAGTGTTTCATAAATCTTTTCACCGTGTCTTGTTCCTATTGAAATAATTTCATACTGATCAATCTTTTTATATTTACAGATTGCTTCTGCTAATTTTCCAATTGAAATAGCAGGGGACTGTTGAACAAAAGTATCACCTCCTTTTCCATATTTAAACGCAAATAAAACCAATTCTACAGCTTCATCAAGGCTCATCATAAAACGAGTCATATTTTCATCTGTAACGGTAATCGGTTTTCCATTATTTATTTGGTCTATAAAGAAAGGAATAACAGAGCCTCTTGAGGCCATTACATTACCATATCGTGTGATACATAACTGTGTTTCATTTTTATCTAATCTACGCGCTTGTGAAATAATTACTTTTTCCATCATCGCTTTGGAAATACCCATCGCATTGATTGGATAAACGGCTTTGTCAGTGCTTAAACCAATGAGTTTTTTTACGGCATATTTAACGGCACTATCTACTACATTTTTTGTACCTAATATATTAGTTTCAACTGCTTCCATTGGATAAAACTCACAAGAAGGAACCTGTTTTAATGCAGCTGCATGGAAAACATAATCAACACCTTTCATTGCATAATCGACAGAAGCACGATTTCTAACATCACCTAAATAAAATGTTATTTTCGCATTATTAAACTTTTTTCTCATGTCATCTTGTTTTTTTTCATCCCTGGAAAAAATACGTATTTCTTTTATCTCTGTATTAATAAAGCGTCGAACAACGGCATTCCCAAAGGATCCAGTCCCACCCGTAATTAACAAAATTTTATTATCAAACATTATTTTTTCCTGCTAAAAGATAAAAACCAAGGCACATCATACCTTAGAGTAATTAGAAGTACAGAGAGCATCATCTGAAATAGTTTGGAGGCGATGAATGATATTGCGATACCAAATAAACCATAATCCTGAATCAACGTATAACTCAAAGACACATGAATAATACCAGAAAAAACAGTCACCATTGATAAGGTGCCATTATCTTTGTAATGCAAAAAATAATTTGAAAGGATAAGCGTTATCCCTGAAATGGTTTGCCCAATAATAAGCCATAATACCAATTCTTTAGCACCGTTATACTCTGGAGTCACGAACCAACTCAATATGTAAGGAACAATTAAACATGAAGCGATTCCCGTAAAAATCATCATTGCTATCAATATATATGCAATTCTAACACTGTCTTTAAATCGCGAGAAATCCTCTGATATCAAATTTCTACTCAGAATGGGGTAGTAAACTTTATTCATTGCATCAAACAACATAAGTAATGCGTTACTGAATTGCATTGCAACCATAAAGATCCCAACGCTTGTCACTCCTATTTTATCTGCAATAACAATTCTATCAATTGAAGACATAAAAGCCAATCCAATAAAATTAGGTAAGAGTAACAAGCCAGAGCGAAACAATTCATTCATACTGTTTAATTCTGGCTTTGAATTTATAGCCGTAATGTATCCATATTTAAGAAGGAGAACAAAAGCTAAAATTGCAAACAAAATATTTGTTATAACAATGGAATATATGCGAGATTCAAGTGTTCCGTAAATGTAAATTGACATGCACGAAACAAATAACTCAAATGAAAACTTAAAAATAAAGAACAATAGATAAGTTCGACCATTACCTCTTACTTGTAACTGACCCAAAAATATCTGAATTATATTTAAACTAAATCCTGTACATATCGCGTAATAAACAAGCGATGTTTCAAGTCCTATATATACACTTGCATTCTCTCCAACAAAAAAGAAAACAATGAATATAATAATACTGTTTATTAGCGCAATAAAAAAGGATGAATAAATTAGCTTTTCTTTATCATTTTTGCATGCATCATCAAAGAACTTTCTATTTGATACAATATATCCAGAAAGACCAATGATACCAAATAATCCATATTGTATTAACTGAAAAATAGCCAGTTGACCATAATCAGATGCAGAAAGCACCGAAACCAAAATTGGCAATAAAATAAATGGTATCAAAGCATTAATAAAATTGGAGAGTACAAAACTCAAACCGTTGCTGATTGTTTTTCTCATTAATTCACTTTACCACTCGATTGTTAAGAAAAACAAAGATATTCGTTAAAATAGCATGTTGGATAAAAGAGCTACTATAAAAAAATATTTTTCCCTCTTTTAATTATACTTCACAGCCAATAAATAAAATCCTGATATTCAGCTAATCTTATAGCAGAATATTGTTAGATTTACTGAGTACGATATAGCACATTTTTACAATAACTATTTATGGTTAACAATGACGCCAAACGAAGTATCATTTTGGAAGCTACAATTCTATTGGCTGTACACGTTTAAGCTCATCACATAGCATGGCGAAAGCACAAGTTAATGGAAAGTAATAAAAACAAAGATCAAATCCAAACTCGATATCAACACAAGAAAAACCATTACAAAAAGCAATGTTTTAGGATGATTTCAGTCATCACTCCCAACACATTAATGTCATTTTATTCACATGATACAATAAATACACCTTTGGGTGTTCGCCTTGCATCACATAATAACACTATATTCAAAGTTTTCATTCATTTACCAGCAATATGCAACTTCAAGTGTCTTGGGTGTAAGCCCTTAAATACAGACATGTAAATTGATTATTGAAATATCAGATTTAGTATTTAAGTCATCTAAAACAATATGGAATTAAAATAGACAATTTATTTTATTTTCAAAATTAATCTTTCACAAAACAATTTAAGCTTTCCACTTAATTATGTCGTCACTGCCATTTAATAATGTGTGTAATTTAAAAATATGTTAAATAAAAAACCATAAATAAACTTATTTATACGTTAATTCTGAATTTAAGATATCTATAAGAGAGTTGTATTTTTATACTATTTTCAGTTGATTGTAGATGCAATTTCTTTTAGCGAGTTTATATTAAGATTTACTTTAATTGTCTTATTACTCTCATCAAAACAATACAATACAAGGTATTTATTCACTTATACTTTTCT
>CAMRBZ010000099.1 GCA_947040595.1 uncultured Enterovibrio sp.
GATTGAAATAAAGACAAAAGCATTTGACGGTCATCAATATCACAGCAAGCTCCTCCCTTTATAATTAAATTCACGGATTGAGCCCCGCTCACATCAAAAATACGCCTGATTGCATGGAGATCAGAATGGAATTGCTTTGCCCTGCGGGAAACCTCCCAGCATTGAAAACCGCCATTGATCACGGCGCTGACGCGGTCTACATCGGTTTTAAAGATGAAACGAACGCCCGTCATTTTGCAGGCCTTAATTTTGAAGGAAAAAAACTAGAAAAAGCAGTTTCCTATACGCATGATAATAAAAAGAAAATTCATGTGGCCTTGAACACCTTCGCGCACCCTGAAAGCTTCAAACGCTGGACAGATGCTGTCGATACAGCAGTGGCGCTGGGGATTGATGCCTTGATCATTGCAGACATCGCTTTATTGGATTATTGCACCCAGAAATACCCTCATATGGAGCTTCATCTTTCTGTTCAAGCGTCGGCCACCAACAGCGCTGCCATTGCCTTTTACCTTGAGAATTTTAATATCAAGCGCGTTGTTTTGCCTCGCGTTTTATCTATTCAACAAGTGAAACAACTTTCAAAGAGCACGGAGGTTGATTTAGAAGTTTTTGCCTTTGGGAGTCTTTGCATTATGTCTGAAGGACGTTGCTATCTTTCTTCTTATTTAACAGGAGAATCCCCCAACACCGTGGGCGCCTGTTCACCTGCAAAATACGTTCGCTGGCAGGACACCCCTCAAGGCTTAGAATCGAGATTAAACAAGGTGCTCATTGACCGATACAAAATAGGTGAAAATGCAGGCTACCCCACCTTATGCAAAGGTCGATTCATCACAGACGCCGCCCCCTATCATGCATTGGAAGAGCCAACAAGCTTAAATACCTTGTCTATTCTTCCCGCGCTTTTTGAAGCGAACATCGCTTGTGTCAAAATTGAAGGCCGTCAACGAAGCTGCGCCTATGTCGAACAAGTGACGAAAACCTGGCGAGCTGCCATTGATTCTTATACACAAAATCCTGAAAACTATCAGGCTTTACCTCAATGGGAAGAGCGTCTCAGTAAAATGTCCGAAGGCGCTCAGACCACCCTTGGCGCTTACCATCGTAAATGGCAATAAAAGGTAAAATCATGAAATACGCCCTTGGACCGCTTCTTTATTTTTGGTCAAAAAACGACGTTCACTCTTTTTATGAAAAAAGCGCGAAAAGCGACGCGGACATCCTGTACCTTGGTGAAACCGTTTGCGCTAAACGCCGAGAATTACGCCATGATGATTGGATTCATCTCGCCCGTGCGCTTGCGAAAAGCGGGAAGCAGGTGATCCTTTCAACCCTGGCCCTGTTAGAATCCCAAAGCGATGTCAAAGCGATGAAAGCCTACATCGACAACGGCGAATTTATCATTGAAGCCAACGATCTGGCAGGCGTTCAACTTGCTCACAAGAACAAAGTCCCTTTTGTTGCAGGCCCAGCGCTCAATATTTACAACGCACAAACCCTTCACATTCTTTTGAAAAAAGGAATGATACGCTGGTGTATGCCTGTGGAACTTTCAAGAGACTGGCTTATCAAGGTGCTCAATGAGTGTGAGAATTTAAACATTCGTGAGCAATTTGAAGTCGAGGTGTTTTCTTATGGACACTTACCCTTGGCCTACTCTGCACGCTGTTTTAGCGCGCGCGCACAAAATCTGCCCAAAGACAAATGCGAAACCTGCTGCATAAGCTATCCCCAAGGGATCCCCGTAAAAAGCCAAGAAGGACAAGGGCTTTTCACATTAAATGGCATACAGACGCAATCTGGTGATTGTTACGATCTCAGAAAAGAACGAGCCTCCATGGAAGGACTGGTGGATGTCGTGCGCCTCAGCCCACAGAGCATGGAGACCCTCGACACCCTTCATGAGTTTAAACATGGACACCCCCCTTTTTGCCTTCCCGAAAATTCCTGCAATGGGTACTGGCACAACATTGAAGGCATGGCCATTCACACCCCGTAAATGTTAAAAAGCCAGATAAAAACACAGACAAAAATGAGGCCTCTTTTAAAGCCAAAGTCATTGAAGATGCGCGCCTGCGCCAAGCGAGTGAAGCCCCTGAGCATAGATGGACTCTGTAATTGGGCGCTGCGAGCCTAGCCAGCATCCACGCCTCTTCAATTACTTTGGGTATAACAGATCCAAGAATTAAACCTCTTCATTCTAAAATGAAAAAATAAAATAAATAATGTGCATAAGGCCCCTACCAGATATTCAAAAAAACTCAAAAAAGTAAAATACTTTAAAATCAAATAATTCTTGTATTTGATTTTAAAGACTTATTGCTGTATTGTTCTTTTTTTTTAAAACGAAACAAAAAAGAAACACTTTATGCGCATTTACTTCCTTAATAAAAAATGATTGAACATAGTCTGATTCTTTTTATATCCGTTCATCGTTAAATCGAAAAACACGAATAAAATTTAATCATGCCGTTCTAAAATACCAAAAAAGGGACTAAACACGAAAGATGAATGCACTAAAGATGTTTTTAACACACTTTAATAACAGTGAATTCTTATTTGTTTATACCCCAAATATATGAAGTTGCAGCTAGGCGAAAAGAACGAAAAGCCCTGAGCATAGGTGTTCTATACCCAAAACACTTACAGATGCGTGCCTGCGGCAAACGAGCGAAGGACCTGAGCGTAGAAGGATATACCCAAAGGAATTGAAGATGCGTGTAGGCGGCAAGCGAACGAAGCCCCTGAGCATAGAGGTACTATGTGATTGGGCTGAGAGAGCGCAGCCAACAACCTCGCAACTTCAAAGGCGAGGGGTATATGCGATTGGCCTGAGCGAGAGCAGCCAACACCCACGCAGTTTCAAAGGCGACGGGTATATCTGATTGGGCTTTTAGATCGCAGCCAACCCCCTGCAAATTCAATTACTTTGGGTATAACAAACACGTTTTCTCGCGACAAAAAAGAGATTAAAGCCTAAGAACATTCACTTATATTGATAAAGACACAACGAGGTGCATAAAATGAATGAACATGATTCAAACTCATTTAATATTTTGATCATTGGACCTGGTAAAGATTATTTTAATGGCATTATTGGATCGGAGATTGATACCTTTGAAAAGAACAACCTTCATCTAGAAATTCACGAAGGCTTTTCGGGTCCAGAAATAACACAAGTCATGCTCTCTATAGGAAAAAATGTAATATCAAAACTAACAAATAATTACATTATTACGCTTTTCGAAAAAATATTCCATGCAAAAGAAAGAGCATTAAATAATAAACAAATATTTCAAATACACCTCTCCATTTCAGAAAAACTATACGTGAAAAACATAATAAATGTCCGTGAGGTTGAAACATGCATCAATATTGTTACGAAATCCCCTTCTTTCTCCTTTGAATAAAAGACATCCTTCAATATATCCTCAGAAAAATTGAAGATTTCGCCGTTCAGCCAATAAGCGAAGCCCATGAGCCTAAACGGACTCAGTGATTGGGCTTCATGACCCTAATCAAAAACCCTCTCCCCTTCAACAGATCTTCACATTAAGCCTTCTGCGCAAAGCAGATCAAAATTTATCTTGCAAAAAACAATATTAAATCATTAATATACAATGAATATTAAAAGATCTTTTTTGAGGCTGCGCAAAAACAAATTTGGCCTAAAAAGGGATCTTTTTTTTGTTATTTTGTATACCTAAGATATTTGAAAATACAGACGGGCGAAAAAAACGAAGCCCCTCTGAACCTAGAACGACACTGTAATTGAGCGTTAAAAAGCAGCCAACAACCCTTGCGCATCAAAGGCGACGGGGATAAAAAAGGCAAATCCGCCATTTAAGAGGTCATAATGACAGAAATAAACAAGGTTGAAATCAGTCCAAACGGGCCGATATTGTCTCGCTTAGCACAAGGTTATTGGCGTCTTGCTGAATGGAATATGACAGCTCAAGAACGCTTAACCTTTATGAAGCAACATCTTGAGCTTGGCGTCAACTGTGTTGATCATGCTGATATTTATGGTAATTATCAATGTGAAAAATTGTTTGGCGAGGCACTGAAACTGGACGCAAGCCTGCGCGATAAAATGAAAATAGTGACAAAATGCGGGATCCATTTGCAGTCCAATCCTTCTCATCCCCCTAAAATAAATCATTATGACTCCCGCGCTGAACACATTATAGATTCAGTAAACAACAGCTTATCTCGCCTTCAAACTGAATCTATTGATCTTTTACTTCTTCACCGTCCTGATTTTTTAATGGATGCAGATGAAGTCGCAGGGGCGTTTGAAACCTTGTGCGCTTCAGGAAAAGTGAAACATTTTGGGGTTTCTAATTTTACACCCTCACAATTTTTACTTTTGCAATCCCGCCTTGATACACCACTTGCGACAAACCAAGTAGAAATCAATCCATTGCGCTTTAATGCAATTGAAGATGGGACCTTGGATCTGATGCAGCAATTGGGCATTCGTCCCTTGGCTTGGTCTTGTTTGGCGGGCGGTGAGATTTTCACTTCGCAAACAGAGCAGGCAGTACGCCTTCGTCGCACCTTAAATGAGCTTGCCATTGAACTTGAACGCCCAATGGAACAGATCATTTACGCCTTTGTTCATTCCCTGCCCTCTCGCCCTATTTCCATTGTGGGTACGGGCAAAATTGAACGCGTTAAATCCGCTATTGAAGCGCTTTCTTTAACCTTGAACCAAGAGCAATGGTACCGAATTTGGGTGGCAAACAAAGGACACGGGGTGCCATAAAACGTGCACAGGCATGAATTGGAGGAAAAGTAATATAACCCAAATGAATTGAAAATGCCTGTAGGCGGCAAGTGAGTGAAGCCCCTGAGCATAGACTGACTATGCATAAGGCTAAAGGAGCACAGCCAACATCCACGCAGCTTCAAAGGCGACGGGTATACCCGCGCATCTTTAAAAGAAGGAAGAAACCTTCTTTAAAGTAAAGTGCTGGGTATTAACGTGGTTTTTAAAAAAAGCCAAGACAGATGAGGTTGCGCGTCCATTGCAAACGAGCGAACCCCCTGAGCATAGATGCACTGCGCCATTCGCTTGAAGCCGCGCAACCAAGATCCGAACAATCTCAAAGAAAAGGGGATTCTTTTATAGCCTATAAAAAACAGAATTAAGCCTCTCTCTCTTGTAATTGTGCAATGCGGGATAATTCCAAAATAGAATAACGGTGCTCTAAATATTCAAATACATTGGTCGACAAAGCCAATTTATATAAAGCGACGGCAGAGGAAATATCCCCTTGGCTTTGATAACGCTTGGCGAGATAAAAATACCCTTCACACAAACGTGCAGCCAACTGCGTGTTATTCTCGGTATTTTGCATAATAAGATCAAAAAGTTGTTTTTCTGATATTTCGTTTAAATACAATTTAGCAAGATTCCATCCCCAATCTTTTTTATCTGAATCATGGAAACGTTGATTTAGATTTTTTTGAGCGACCACGGTGCCTTTCGTGTTCACTTCAAGCAAGTAAAGCCAAAGGGCAGGATAAGCATCATTTATATTTTCTTCATAGTGACCCAATAAAGAACGTTCTGCTTGGGGATAACGCGAACCATAATAAAAAGCAATTCCAATGTTTTTTAAAGCTAAAGAATGGCTTTCATCCAGTTCAAGTGTTGAATCAAAGGCTTCGTATGCATCGTCATACATCCCACTTTGGGTGTAATAAATACCAAGAATATTGAATATTTCAGGCTGAGCCGGAAACAAAGAAAGCGAACGTTTAAAATCAAAATGCGCTAAATCTCTCAATCCTAAGCTGTCGTTCACCAAGCCTCTTTCGTAATAAAGCTGCGCTTTATCCGCTATCTCAAGATCCGTTTTCAAAAGGATTTGATCAATGCGTGCCAATTTCATTTCTTGTAAAAATGCGGGCTGAAGAGGAACCGCCAAGGGCAATAAATTCCAGGGTGGGGATTTATCTACAAAATACGATGTCATTTTACAACCAACAAGCAGGGAGCTGCCCCCTAAAAAAATCAAGAGAACCCATGATTTTTTCCTCATAAAAATGCATCTCCTAAAAAAGGGAGCGATGCCCCCTTTTATTGTTTCGTTTGCTTTATCATCCTCTTTATTAAAGGCATAGACAAACTAAACCTCAATAAAGAAAGATGTTCAATTAGATGTCTGTTTCTGGTGCATCTGCTGAAGTATTTGTTTCTTCAGCAAGAGGCGCTTGCTCTAACGCTTCTTTCATGCTCAAACGAATACGGCCTTGACGGTCGATTTCTAAGACTTTCACTTTGACTTCTTGACCCGACTCAACGTAATCAGAAACCTTGTCTACGCGCTTGTCTGCAATTTGTGAAATATGAACCAAGCCTTCTTTTGTTCCAAGAACTTGAACAAAACAGCCAAAATCAACAATACGCGTGACCTTGCCTGTATAAATCGCACCCAGCACAACTTCCGCAGTCAAGGCTTCAATACGCGCAATCGCCGCTTTGGCTTTATTGTTGTCAATGGCTGCAATTTTCACAGTGCCGTCATCTTCGATTTCAATGGTCGTTTCTGTTTCTTCCGTCAATGCACGGATCACAGAACCCCCTTTACCTATGATATCTTTGATTTTTTCAGGGTTGATTTTGATGGTGTGAATACGAGGTGCAAATTCAGAAATCTCATCGCGTGCGCCACCGATCGCTTGATCCATCACGCTCAAAATGTGCAAACGCGCACCGCGAGCCTGATTCAATGCAATTTGCATGATTTCTTTGGTGATCCCTTCGATTTTAATGTCCATCTGCAAAGCCGTCACACCGTCATCGGTACCTGCGACTTTAAAGTCCATGTCACCCAAGTGATCTTCATCACCCAAGATGTCAGAAAGAACAACAAAGTCATCCCCTTCTTTAACCAAGCCCATCGCGATACCCGCAACAGATTTTTTGATAGGTACACCCGCATCCATCAAAGCAAGGGAAGAACCACACACAGAGGCCATAGAAGAAGAGCCGTTGGATTCTGTGATTTCAGAAACCACGCGCACGGTATAAGGGAAGACATCTTGAGAAGGCATCACCGCCAACATGCCACGCTTGGCCAATTTACCGTGGCCGATTTCACGACGTTTAGGTGAACCTACAAAACCGGTTTCACCAACGCAATACGGAGGAAAGTTGTAATGGAAAAGGAAGTTATCAGTGCGCTCCCCCGTGATTTCATCAATGATTTGCGCGTCACGTTGGGTACCCAGTGTCGCCGTTACCAAAGCTTGTGTTTCACCACGAGTAAAAAGAGAAGACCCGTGTGTACGTGGTAATACGCCAGTACGCACATCCAGAGCACGGATCATGTCTTTTTCACGGCCATCAATACGTGGCTCGCCTGCAATGATGCGGCTACGAACCACTTGTTTCTCTACGCTGCCTAACATGCCGTGAATTTCACGGGCATCCAAGGTGTCGTCTTGTGCTAAAAGCGTCTCTTTTACATAAGATTTGATTTCGCCAACACGCTCGTAACGTGCCATTTTATCCGTGATTTGATACGCTTCAACAAAAGAAGAAGAAGCCAAATCGATCACTTTATTTTTAAGCTCTTGGTTTATCTCAGGGGCTTTCCAGTTCCAAGACGGCGTATTCACTTCTTCTGCAAAAGATTTAATGGCTTCAATGACAACTTGTTGTTGATCATGACCAAAAACAACCGCTTGCAGCATTTGCTCTTCACTTAAACGATCCGCTTCTGACTCTACCATCAAGACAGCGCCGTCCGTCCCTGCAACCACCAAATCCAACTGGCTTTTTGCCAATTCTTTGATGCTTGGGTTTAAAACCAATTCATTGTTGATGAAGCCCACACGCGCCGCACCAATAGGTCCATTAAATGGAATACCCGAAATAGCCAAAGCAGCTGAAGTGCCCATCATGGCCACGATATCAGGGCTAACTTCTGGGTTGACAGAAACAACCGTAATAATAATTTGAACTTCATTTTTAAATGCGCTTGGAAACAAAGGACGGATAGGACGGTCAATCAAACGCGCGGTCAGGGTTTCACCTTCAGAAGGGCGGCCTTCACGTTTAAAAAATCCACCCGGAATTTTACCTGCGGCATAAGTACGTTCTTGGTAGTTCACAGTCAAAGGGAAAAAGTCTTGCCCTTCAACGGCTTCTTTACGCGCAACAACAGAAACAAAAACGGAGGTATCGTCCATGCTTGCCATCACAGCCGCAGTGGCTTGACGTGCCATGACACCCGTTTCAAGAGTGACAGTATGGTTGCCATACTGGAATGTTTTAGTGATTGGATTCACGTAAGGTTCCTTTATATTTGATTTTAAATGTTAAATAAAAGGCTCACACATCGCGACTAATGGGAAAACTCTCAACACAAATGTAAAGAAAAAGCCCTTTCAATAGCCGCGACCTAATGGTCGACGTTATTGACTGTGAACCTAACTAAAGTGCCAATATTATACACACCTTCATGATTAACGCTAAATTAACCGAAAAAGTTTCGCGTGAATACCTGCAAATTCATTCCTTGTGAAAAGCGCTGTTGACTATACACAAAAAAGAACAAAAAAATAAAAGCAGGGATCGCTCCATCTTTCAATAAAATGTTATACCCAAGACACTTGAAGTTGCGCGCCTGCGGCAAATGAGTGAAGCCCCAGAGCATACGCGAGAGCAAAGATGAACGCTGTGATGAGGCTGAACAAGCGTAGCCAACATCTACACAGGCTCAAAGTGGACGGGTATATCAGCAAAAATCGATGGGTATTTGAAAGAGAGCCACGTTTCCCCAAAGGAAAATATAAAAAGGAGCCATATAGGCTCCTTTTTATCACAAGGCTTATAAATATAAAATTTATTAGCGACGCAAACCTAAACGTTTAATAAGTTCTAAATAACGGTCAGGGTTTTTACCTTTAAGGTAATCAAGAAGCTTACGACGGCGTGAAACCATACGTAATAAACCACGACGGCTATGGTGATCGCCTTTATGCTCAGCGAAATGGCCTTGCAGGTGATTAATAGACGCAGTAAGGAGTGCAACTTGCACTTCTGGAGAACCGGTGTCATTTGCACATTGTGCGTATTCAGCAACGATCGCTGCTTTTGTTTCTGCATTCAGAGACATTGTCTTTTCCTAAATGTTAAGGGTTTCAATTTGTGCCAGCCAATCTCTGATCCAGCCGACACCCAGCAAAACGAATTCTACAGGGCTTACCTCTGTAAGGCAACCCATATCCCCCTGGCGTTTAAAGCGTAAAAGGCAGTGGCTGCATCTTCAAAAGCGACCAATATAAGCCGACGGAAAAATACATTTTTCATGCCTGTCTTTTTAAATGCCTCTCCTTTTAAATGCCTCTCTATATGAAATGCTTTTCCAGATAAGGCATGTAAAGCGCCTCTCCCCAAAAAAAATGAAGATGCGCGCCTGCAGCCTGCGAGTGAAGCCCCTGAGCGTCGATACATTCTGTGATTGGACGCTGCGAGCCTAGCCAACACCCACGTAGCTTTAAAGGCAACGGGTGTCATATTAGCAATACAAATCAATAATATAAGAATTTAAGGAGGGGGGAGCCGATGCGTTTTTTCCGTTTTGTGCCTCATAAGAAGCGAAAAAAATCGCATGTTAAAATCACGAAGAAAACTCGATTATTTTGTCATATGTATGTATGATAAATATGGTATTTTAAACAGGTGTCTCTTTTTTGATATTCTGAACCAATACTGTGAATATCCATTTCTTTAAGCATCTATTAGGGAGATCTCAATGGAAACACTCTTAGTTATTACTTTTCTTGTTGCCGCTTTTCTTATTGTAAAAAACGAAAAAGCTTCTCAATCTCGTTTTTAAGTGCACAGAGAGAATACGTAAGATGTATTGATAATAAACAACATTTTTTAAACGTTCGTATGAATGTAAAACACATTAAAAAGTTGTATATTTAATTTGTTTTTTATTAGAGCAGACAATTTAGATATCCTATCTTTTTCAAGGGGCTGCGTTTTCCTACCGCCCCTTTTTATTTCTTTTTTCCTCTTTGAATCCGTCATTTCTCCTTTTTAAGTTTATAAAATCGCCTTGATTAAAATCAAAAGATCCCCTCTTTAATACCCCAAGACACTTGAAGATCCGCGATAAGCGGCAAACGACTGAAGGCCTTGAGCATAGATCTACTCTGTGATTGGCCTGAGCGAAAGCAGCCAACACCCACGCAGTTTCAAAGGCGACGGGTATAGAGAAATTAATTGAAATATAAAGATGTGAATAAAAGCAAAGCCAGATAAAATAGAGGATCTTAAAAATTATATTATGGGTATGTCTTTGACTATTTGGAAACAATCTGTCTCTTTAGCCAAGCTCAATCAAAGTTCTACAAATACCTTGATTGCACATTTGGGAATTGAATATATAGGCTTTGATGACAATAGCTTATCTGCAAGTATGCCTGTAGATCCTCGAACACATCAGCCAATCGGCATGCTTCATGGTGGGGCTTCTGTTGTATTGGCAGAAACATTAGGCTCGATGGCGGCTAACTTATGTGTTGATGAAACACAATATTGTGTGGGCTTAGAAATCAATGCAAACCACATTCGCTCTATACGAAAGGGGGGGGTTATTGGCATAGCCTCTCCTTTACATTTAGGATCAACAACGCAGGTATGGCAGATAGACATCAAAAATACAGAGGGAAAGATCATCTGTGTGAGCCGTCATACAGTGGCCGTTTTAAACCGTAAAAACACTGACGTATGGTAATCACAATTCCCGGCGCAAAAGTGATTGCGACGGCGCACGATGTGTTGGTTAAATTTGACAACAGTCTCATTACGTTACAAGCGAAAACGGATGATCTGACTGTATTTGAAGGAGCAAGGCTTCTTGTTGCAAATGGGGGCACGGTCACTTGGAGCTTCCCCTTGGGCACACAAGAAGTGCTTGATTCTTTTTGCTCGGTAACAGGAATATCCCCCATTTAATCGCTTCATCCGTAAAAAAGGATTTCGCTTTATTGGCTATACCTGTCGCCTTTGAAGTTGCATGGGTGTTTGCTACCTTCTCTCAGCCCAATCACAGAGTACATCTTGCTCAAGGGCTTTGTTCGCTTTCCGCCTACATGCAACATCACATGTTTTGGGTATTCGCAAATTTGGCATTTATTTTTAAGCAGGAAATCTTGTTGATCGCGCCTGGGAGATCCAAGAGAGGCTCGCTGTTGAGCCCTTAATGCATGGGGGTCGGGTGTGGGCTGAAAGCTCACGATCTTAAGAGGTGAAGATACCAGCTCGTGGGTGTCCAATTAAGCAAGAGCTTTCTTTTTTGTTAAACTCAGCCAAAGAACAATGCAGGGCTGATATTATATTTAGATGAAATAGCTTGAATGTGCTCTTTTGTCAGCTTACGAGAACCGTTAAGGATCATTGAAACCAAGCTTTTACCACCAATGACGTCTTTTAGATCATCCGCTTTAAGTTGATACTGATCCATTAATACACGCAGTGTTGCCACTCCATCATCTAAATTCTCAATACGAGCATTAAACTCTGCAAATTCATCGGCACCCTCTTCCCAACGCCCGATAGATACGTCCAAAACCTCAATAAATGGTTTGTAAATATCGTATTCTTCAATCAGATCTTCCATTAACGCCAAAGCTTCAAGATACTCTTCTTCCGTTGAAATATGACCCACAAAACTAGCCATTGAAAATAATTGCAATGCTGTTGATTTAATTTGATTAAAATCTTTCATTTCGACTCCTTTGCTTATTTGGCGCATAATTTGTCATATTCTGCGTGAGAAACAATATGCTTAACAAACATCCTATTATCTCGAAATTCGATAAAAGTCATTAATCGTAAATGATTCCCCCCGATATCCAAAACATACCACTTATCTTTATATTTAAAGTTATCTAAGCTTGGATAAATATTTTTCATCTCCTGTGGATTTGAAAAATTATTATTTTTTAATGATTTATATAGCGCATCAATTGCCGCAGCATTATTCGGATATTTTTTCGCTGCATCACTGAATGGTTTTCTTGATATTACGTGCATAAACACCTCTAAGTTCACTATATGTGAATATAGCACCCAGAAAAAAAATTCACAATAAGTGAACTTATAAAGAGGCTTCTAACCCTTTACTCATCGGCGCATGCATCAAAGTGTTGGGGGCGAAATACCGTCGGCTACCTGATTAGGCGACTTTCGTTA
>CAMRBZ010000100.1 GCA_947040595.1 uncultured Enterovibrio sp.
TTGGGCTGAGAGAGCGCAGCCAACAACCACGCAACTTCAAAGGCGACGGGTATAATACAATTCAGGGCAAGACTATAAGTTAATGGCTTTTTTAAAAGAAAAAAGAGCCATCAGACAAGGTAACTCAAATTTATTTATTCACAAAAAAAATGAGTTCTTATTTCATTCGGCATATAAATAAAAAAACGTAAAATACTTTATTTGCACAGAACCAAAAACAAACGTTCTTGCTCTGTAATATAATCCCAATCAATATAGCCGTCGCCTTTGAAACGCCGTGGGTGTTGGCTACGCTCCTTCAAAGCCGACGGGTATAGAATGAAGAAGTAAAAAAGCTCAGCGGGGTTGCGAAGGCAATAGAGAAGATGAACAACAGGTCAGACCTGCATACTGAAACCCTGATTATACTCAAGGCTAACGAAGGCGACACTCTGCCCTAAGTCTCATCAAGGCCAGAAGCGATGTATAAACATCGCTTCACAAACAGGCCGATTATATGACAGCAACCTGTCCCTGCAATCTTATCTGATGCCTTGCAAAACAGGAAGAGGCCCTATGTGGGAATAGCTATTTTTTCCAGCGGTAAAAATAAATTCAATCGCTGGGTATTTCCCTTTTAATTCAGGAAAATCACCCTCCTGTATTCCTGTTTGATAAAGAGAAAGAACAAATGACATTTCAGGATGTAAGATGAGGCCTTCTTTTTTGAGTTCTTGATTTCCAGAAATATACAATTCTTTTAATGTCAGTGTTAATGCACTCAGATCAATTTCTGAAAGTTGATTATTCCTTAAAAACAAAGAGACCAGACTTTTTAATTCACTTACATCGATCAAACTAAGCTGATTAGCAGATAAATTCAATGATTTTAATTCTTTTGAAAAACTTAAATTAATATCTTTTAGCTGATTATTCGATAAATCAAGATCGAGCAATGCTGTAAAGGCAGTTAGATCCAAAGGAAAAAGATTCGGATTATTCGATAAATTCAGTGATTTTAATCCCGTGAGTGTACTCAGATCAATCTTATCAAGCAGGTTATTATTTAAATTCAATGACTGCAATTGAGTTAATGCATTTAAGTCAACTTGAATCTTCGGGTTATATTCTAAATCCAATACAAGTAAGTTCGTTAATGTGGTTAAATCAATTCCTGTAAGTGGGTTATGCGACAAATTCAGTGATTGCAGAGACCTTGACCTATTAAGATCTATTGCTCTGAAAAAGTTATTCGAAAGGTCCAGATTTTTCAATTTCTCTAGCTTGCTTAAATTGATCGTATTCAGGTTATTATTTCGCAACTCAAGTGATTCTAATTTCCATAATGTGGTTAAGTCGATTTGCTCTAGCTCAACGTTATTGATTCTCAGTGAAATCAACCTCTTTAAACCGCTTAAATCAAAAGCTTCTAGAGGATTATTCGATAAATTAAGTGATTTCAATCTTGTAAATTTATTTAACTCAATTTCCGTAAAGTTGTTATTTTCCAAATCAAGAAATTGTAATTGCGTGAACTGACTTAGATTTATATCACGCATCATTGTATCTCTGAGCGTCACTTCTCTCAATTTTGGTGACCCTAAAAAATCAATAGAACGAAGTTCATTGTTTTTTGTAATCTCAAGTATTTCATTGTTAGGGAATTTCAAAAAAGAAAAGTGATTAAATTGTGTTTTTTCTGAAAGAACACCATGATATGAAAATCTTGTAATAGTGAATAGAACAGGAAACGAATCCATAATATCTTGACTCATCGATGCTTCATTAAATTGAATTTCATTCAACCCCTCAAGCCTATCAATATCCCCAAGTGATGTAATTACACCTTTGCATGTCAATAACCTATTTTTTAATTCGCAACCTCCACTGGCAGTGGGAAGCTCTGGAATGAGAAAAGGAGGCCCTTTAGGCGTATTTGCATACGAGGTAGTGCTGTTTGAATCAAAACAACCGACCAGTGTAAAGCCAAGTAAGAGTGCTATATATTTTATTTTCATGCCTATTCCATTGATTAATAATAATTAAGTACAACCGACAATAAACTTAAAAAATAATGCAAGCAAGAAAATTAAATCAATGTGAGATTAAATATTCGATATCCAAATAAGTTTAAAACTTCGAAAAAATGCTTATCTGGCTCCTGTGCCTTTTTAAGAGGATAAAGGAGCCGTCGTGATTGTTAAGAGCCTGCATTAGGCCTTAGAGTCTAATTTATTACTTATATGAATAATAAGATCACAAAACAATTATCTTTTGAATATTTATAAGTTTACTTATTTATCCGAGCGTTGCAGGTTAGCACTTCTGCATTTTCTTTTTTTGGCGCTTTATTTAGATATAGGGCACTTATTTACAACCTTCTTATTTGATTGAGCTACTGATTTTCAATTTATTTCATTATTGAGTGTTATGAGAAACGTCTACCTCATTTTGTACCTAACCTCTCTATTTTAAAATCTAACGTTAGAATCAAAATTGAAATGCCAATTTTTCACGTAGCACCACGCGAAAATATGGTTTTATAGACAAGCGCCAATCGAGATGCCTATTAATCCATACCATCTTCCTGTGTGCGGAATGTCGGATCTATACCCCCGTGATATTACGCGGGAGCAATTTGAATTTATTTTGTCTTTCCTTGAAAAGGCAAGAAAGACAAGGAAACCTCGAATTATTGATCTTTATGAGGTGTTCTGTGCACTTTTATACCCAAATGAATGGAAGATGCGCGCCTGCGGCAAGCCAGTGAAGCCCCTGAGCAGAATACGGACGATGTGATTGCGCTGAACGAGAGCAGCCAACACACACGCATCTTCAAGTGTCTTGGGTATATGCCTATTCCAGTCAGTCGTTAACCAAACATTACGCAGGAAAAATCACGGAGAACAAAACTTGAATTTTTAATAACATCTTATTTTTATCATAATAATTCAGAGCGATGTTCTCGGTTATTTTAAAAAGCAAGCATGATCAAATATTGACTGAAACCGGTATTAAAACGATGGTTCGCCTTCACTCTTCTTCCACACAGGAAAACGAATGATCGTTCCCATCATCAGCGCCCGTTAACCAGTTATACCGAGTTCGCATATTCACAGTCCAATAGCGCCCCCCATTTTCTGACGATGAACTCCAGTAATTACGCTGAACATGCCAACCATAATCAACATATAAGTTCGCACCTCCCGCTTTAGGTGCATGGAGAGTCGAAACCAATGCATGCAGCTCTGCGCGCGTAGGTAAACGCAAAGAATTGTCTTCACAATACTTTTTTGCTTCATTCCAATTGACCAAAGGAATGGTCATTCCTCCGGGTGCTAAGGCGCCATTTCCGGTTAAATAAGTTTGTGTTGAATATTCGTTCAGAGTGACTGGGCAATGAAATATTAATTTTTTACTGTTATAAATAATTCTTGCCTGAGAAACGGCGCATGTGTGATCACCGAGACTCAAGGTTGTAATTTGAACTTCATTTGAGGTTTTTCCATTATAGGTAGCCGTTATCGTGCTTGTCCCCGGCCAAATCGCCGTAACCCAACCGCTTGATGAAATCGTGGTGTGTTCTGAATCAGAGCTTTCATACCAATCGACACTGCTTGATACATCTTTGGTTGTATTATCTGACATGGTTGCTGTGGCAATAATGGCTAATTTTGTACCGCGGGTGATTTCTTGTGGATGATCTGAATTTCGCAGTGACACCTTGAGCGAGTCCACATCGGGCTCAATGATCTTGCTTAATGTGCTTCCTTCTATAGCTGACTTACTTGCAGTGATCGTGATTTTATCATCTTGTGCGAAGATGGCGGTGGCAAGGCCGTGATTATCTATCTGTAGATTGCTTGAATCAGCACGCCAAATCACGCCATTATCGGTTGTAATATCAATTTGTTGGCCGCTTTGATAATGTCCTACCGCGCTAAATTGCTCACTGGCACCTAATAGAATTTGACCATCCGCCGGGCTGATAACGATGTCTGTTAATACATCGGCAATAATATGAAGCTCTGCAACGTTAGCATGCACCCCATTAAAATTGGCTGAAATCTGGGTTGTCCCAGCCGCCAATGCCAAAACGTCACCTTTTAACACAGTGGCTTTGCTTGTGTCGCTGTTACTCCAACTGACAAGCGAGGTAATGTCTTGATAACTACCGTCAGAATAAAGACCAAAGGCTTCAAAACGGGTGCTGTTACGATGAATTACTTCGTTCCAGCTTGGGATGACATAAATAGAAACAAGTTGCGCCGCATTGACACTCAGTGTGGCGGCATTGCTGCTGATCTGGTTGCTATTCCAACGCGCGGTTATTGTACCTGCACCTTCTTTAATCGCTGTGATTTCGTGCGTTTCATTGTCAATTGAGGCCAAAGTGTTATCTGACAAGTGCCAGCTCACATTGTCTGTTACATCTCCCGTACCCCCACTAAAATACCTCGCAATCACTTGCAGAGATTGACTTGTGCCTTTTGCAAGTGCGATGGCGGTTGGAGTGAGTTGTAATTTAACGACATTTGAGTCTGTTACCGTTAATTGCACTTGAGGAATCGCTTCATTGAGCTTGGCGCTGATTGTGGCCGCCCCTTTTGAGAGGCCTGTTGCATTTTGATGCGAAAGATTGGCAATGTCAGTGTGTTCATTTTTCCATGCCACTAAATGAGAAACATCTTGCCGCGTGGTAATATTTCCATCTACAAAAGTGGCTTGAGCTTGATAATCTACCGTCCCTTTGATCGGAATCGTTTTGATCGCTGGGCTGATTTGCAAGGCGCGAATATTAGGGCGAATGACCCTGATGCGGGCTTCATTACTTCTCACTCCATCAAAAACGGTATAAATTCGAGTCTTCCCCACCGCCGTGCCATACACATGGCCATGAGTGATAAAGGCGATATTAGGATCTTCACTGTGCCAGGTTACTTTATCTGTGATATCAATGGTTTCGCCATCGTCATACTCACCCATTACGGTCAGCTCTGTCTGGGTGCTTTTCGCCAGCTCTGACACTGTGGGAGTGAGCTGCAAACGGATCAATTGATGGTCGCTCACCGTCAGAGTGGAGGTGTTGCTGCTGATCCCTTGATACCTTGCTTGAATTTGAGCTTGACCCACGCTTGCCGCTTTCGTGTATGAGCCGATAACCTGAGCCACATCAGGCTCAGAGCTTTGCCATAAGACATGCTCACTGATGTCATCTGTTGAGCCGTCATTAAAAATGGCTTTGACTTTATAAAATAAGTCTTCGCCGACATTTAACATGGGCTCTGATGGCGTAATTTGCAGCGCAACCAATTTCGCGTCAGTGACCGTCAAAGAAACAAAATCACTGCTTTTTTGGTTCCATGAGGCGCTTATTTTCGCCTGACCGGCACCTAATCCATGTGCTTCTTCCCCGCTCATAGTGGCGACGGAGAGATTATCACTCTGCCAAGTCACATGTTGGGTCACATCTTGATGGGTGCCATCAGAATAAATGGCCGTCGCGATAAATTCTTGATGGCTCAGGGCGGCAATCGATGGATTGTCAGGACTAATGTCAAGGGAGATCAAGGTCGCAGAGCTGACAACAAAAGGCAGAGTGTTACTTTGATTCTCGAAAAAAGTGGCGTAAATACCACTTTCCCCGATGCCCTGCATCTGCGCTATTCCTTTCGTATTAGAGGCATTATCAGAGGCTCTTAGGGTTTGTGCGAAGCCCTTTTGAGAAAAATTTTGCATCTTCACGATGTCTTTTTTATCGCTGTACCAATCAACAAAAGAGGTCACATCAAAGCTGGTGTTGTCTGCAAAAGTGGCAATGGCATTGAGGCTTTGTTTTGCCCCGACAGGCAATTTATGCGTCAAAGTACCCATCGGATGATCCTTTTCATTGGGGCTAATTTGCAGCACCAAAAGAGGCTCATCTTTTATCAAAAGCGAAACTTTATTGCTGCTCCTGTGTGTAAAAGATCCAGAAGAAGAAGCAGAAACAGAGTCCGCATTTAAGCCGCTCGCGCTTGTGATAGGCAACAAAGCATAAATCAGGGTTTCTCCTTTCTTCATGCCGCGCACTTGCCCTTGCCCGACGCTGGCCACCTCTGGGTTTGAGCTGTGCCATGTGACTTTTTGTGTCACGTCTTTGTATTCCCCCGCTACTTCTTCAACCGCAATAAACTGAAAAGGCAAACCCACTTGCGTGAGCGTTTGAGCGCTGCCACTCACTTGCGTTATCGGGATGATATTGAGCTTGGTATCACGCATTGCGACTTGGACATTAGAAGGATTTATATCGCAGGCACTCAAGAAAGCCACCAGCAAGGTGAACAAGAAAAAATATTTCTTCACACTTTTGTTTAACATATAAGATAATCCATCATCCGAAATTTCTTCTCTTTCAAATCAGTGCTTTTTTGTCAAAAAAAAGCCCCTATTAACATATAAATTAAACTCACCTATCTCGATGAATTTATTAACCTTTAGCGATATCGATCGCGTTTTTTCTGCGCAATGAGAGCGCGAGTTCAATCCGTTTTTTTGGAGCGTGCATCTCTCTAAACAAAGAGGGGCAATGATGGCTGCGCCTCCCCTTGGAAAAAAATTAAATAAGGTTAAATTCGCTTTTTCTTACTCACTGCAAAGTGCCTTTTATGCCCCTTCCATTCAATGACATGAAAAAAGCATTTCCAAATAGAGATCCCCCAAATAAAAATGCCCCAAATATACCCAAAGAAATTGAAGATGTGTGCCTGCGGCAAGTGAGTGAAACCCCTGAGAATAGATGGGCTCTCTGATTGGGTTCCGCGCGCGAAGCCAACAACCACGCAACTTCAAAGGCGACGGGTATAGAAAGAGAAAGGCTCAAATAGAAGGGAAGATTTCAATAAAAAACGGCGCTGACAAGAATGCATAGAGCCTTCAATGCCAACGCCGCAAAATCAAGATCCCTCTTTTAAAAAAAGGGCTTCATTTTATTTCTGTCAATAAATATAAACCGCGCCCGAAGCCTCCATGCTATCGTCCACGTCGTTTCCATTCACACCTGTTGCGCTGGAATCTTCCAAATTGCTGCTGACCGCCATTGTTTCACCGTCTGCGCTCAATGCCAGCCGATAAGAAAAGGTATCAATCTCTCCTGTGTTACTGGCTTTGATATAGCTGCTTTGCTTCCAGTCGTTTTCTTGGCGTTTAAAGAGATAAACGGCCCCGGATGAAACCTTTGAGTTATCCAACGAATCCCCATTGAGAGCCGTCGCCTTGGAACTTTCATAAAGTGACCCAACCGCCAAATAGGTCGCGTCATCGTTCAAAGAGACCGCTCCCCCAAAGGAGTCACGTATGTCTTTGTGAGGCCCTTTCAAGAAGGCCTGTTGGAGCCAAGCCCCCTTCCGATTAAAAATATAAACAGCCCCGGAACCCATACATTCATTGTTCGTTTGATCGGCGTTTATCCCGCCATCGCATGCGCTCTCAGAAATTGCCCCCACAGCCAACCAATCGCCCTCAGCACTGAGAGACACTGAATAACCAAAATAATCCATCGCATCGGTATTCGAGGCTTTCACATAGGCCTCTTGTTTCCAAGTATTCGCTTTTTGTGTGAAAACATACACCGCCCCCGATTCGAGTAAACTGTTATCCAACTCATCCCCATTGATACCGACAGCTTTTGATCTTTCAGATAAAGAACTGACTGCCAAAGTGTTTCCATCAGCGCTTAAGGTGAGTTGAGTGCCGAATGCATCCCCAACATCAGCATTCGACGCTTTTAAATAAGCCTGTTGTGTCCAGTTTCCGCTATCACGTTTAAAAACATAAGCGGCCCCAGAGTCGAGTTGCGAGTCATCCACTGGCACTTCACCTTCACTTGAGGTGCCGTCTTCAGCATACGCCCCAACCGCCAAAGTATTCCCATCTGCGCTGAGAGAGACACTGACGCCAAATTCATCTGATGACTGTGCATTGGATGCCTTGATATAGGCTTCTTGCTGCCAACTGTTGGCATTTTGCTGATAGACATAAACGGCTCCAGAGTTGTGGGCTAAGGTGTTATTCTGATCGCCATTGACAATCTGTGAATTAGAACTCTCACCGCTTGCCCCCACCACCAATGTATTTCCATCAGCGCTTAATGACAACGATGCGCCAAAAGATGCGAATTCTAGGGGGTTTGATGCTTTTATATAGGCATGTTTTTTCCAGCCTTCAGGGCTTTTTTTAAGCACATATACCGCGCCGCTGCTTTCTATTTCGTTATTCGTTTCATCCCCATTGATCCCTTTGGCGTTAGAATCTTCAGACGGCGCACCCACAGCCAAGGTATTACCATCCGCGCTCAAAGAAATCGCAGCGCCAAAAATATCTCCCGCATTCGTATTCGAGGCTTTAATGTATTGAATGAAAGAATTAATCAATAAAAGAGGGATGGCCTTTTTATTGCTGCTTTTAACTTGATTCCCCTTGCTTATTTGAATAAAAAAATCATTTTCTGCCAACAGATAAGTTGATTTTAATGCCACATCAAGCTGATTTTGACCCTCAATGCGCCCCATTGGTTTGCAATTATTTGGGGATCTCTCTTGTGCCATACAGACCGTATAGGTGTTTCCTTCTGGATTTCCATTCCATGAAAAGGTCAATTTCATTTTTGAGTCCGGATCTTTTGATGCCGTAATGTCTAAAAAGGAAAAATCGGGAAAGGTTTCATCGCCGCCATCGGGCAATAAATAAAGCATTTCATTGAGGACCTCTAAGGGGATAATTTGAACTTCTGAGGACGCGCTGTGTGTTGCTGTTTGTGCTTTTATTTGATAATTTCCCGCAATTTGATGTGTTTTAATCGAGCCGGTTGAATAGACCTCGCCCGTTAACCCAATCAATTTACCGTTCAAATAGACTTGTGCCCCCATGGCGGATTGATTATTTTCATCGACCACACTTAACATCAAGGTCCCCAAGATGCGACTGCTGATCATGCTCTCACGTTTTAGCTCAAGATTACATGCCAAGGTTTGCGTTTCACTGATCGTAATGCGGGTATTGCAACTGGCAATCGGTGGCTCAGAAAACAAGCTCTCTTCATGACGCATACGATGAAAAGCAAGGTAGGTGGTGATGATTTCTTTCGCTGGCACATTAAACATACCGCGCGCGACATAAACGCCGTTTTCATCGAACACTGACAGCATTTTTTCTTGAACGTCATTTCCATCAGAGATCCGTACAATTAAACCCAGACCTGCAGCTTCTCCCACTTCATCAACCACCGCTTTCGGGACGATAAAAGTAAAATTTCCTCTATTTTGCAAAGGGTCAAGATCAATGCTGATGTCCGCTTGCAGTGAAATAATATCTATTTGAAGGTCTTCCCCTTCAATTAAATTCAGCCAATTATCTTCTTTCGCATTTTCTCCAACCATAAGATCGCCATCATAAAGATACACTTCTAATTGATATTGACCCGGAACCACATGCAAAGTGACTTCAACCATGCCCGTTTGTTTATTGATGGCATAAATCGCTTCATCCCCTTTATTAATAGAGAGGCCAAATTGTGGATTGGCAAGCTTTGCAAGACTTTCAGAGGGCCAAGAAAATTTCAAAGTTGAAAGGTATTTGATTTGCTCAAAATCATTGATACTTTCACCCATGTTAGGCGAAAGGACAAAATTTATTTCAGGATTTTCTCCATTAACAATCTCTTTTCCCAAGGCTTTTGCGACATATTGCTGCGCTCCAAGCTCTTTGGATGTCAAGACTAAAACAAAATCATAGTGCCCAGGTTTCAATGTCAAAGCACGATGTGAAATTGTTTCAACGTTTCCAGCACTGTCAATATTTTGAGTGACGGGCCAATCAAATATTTGTTTTTCTGAGGTTAAAAGATTCGTCGCTTCCATTTCCCCATCGTAGCTTTTTGACTCTATTTGAGGCGTCGCTGTTTGCAAAAGAGGAGGAGGTAAAAGAGGAGCCTCTTTTTCAAGGGTTGTCGTGTTTCCCGTATTTTGAATAGATTGAAGATAGGTTGCAGAAAAAACACTGTTGATTTTTAAAGGTGCAGAAAGAAGGGGGGCATCAACAGGGGCATGATTTTCTTGACCGCAAGCGCTCAGAAAGAGAACCAAAAATGCATTAGCAAGGTACGACTTTTTTGATTTAGACATAAATTATCTTTTTATTGTTAAGTGAAAATGCAACATCCCTATCACTTAAAAACACAAATTACCACAATGAAAGAAGTCTACGCCACAAAAAGAAACTTTAAAAACAATTACTTAATTCTAATTTTTGGGTAGAACAAAACGAAAAAGACCTTTTAACCATGTCCTTTTTTGGAACCCATCAAACAGGGGTAACAATTAATAAAATTCCCCTCCAACCCGAATCGATAGCTAAGCTATTGAATTAAAATGAAAATAAAGAATCACCAAGATCATTGCAATCAAACCGATATGTTACCCCCGCAGCTTATAATTTGATTGGTCCCCCTTTTTTAACTTAAAACCCCACTCAATATTGGCAGCGCACAAGAGCGCTACTCAAGACACTTGAAATTGCGCGCCTGCAGCAAGCGAGTAAAGCACATCCATATAGGAGGGTCTCTATGATGGGGCTGAACACGCGCAGCCAACACCCAAGCAGCGTCAAAAGCCACGGGTATATCAGCATAGAGAAAGGAGATGATTGAGTTTTAATTGCAGCCAAAATTCCGGCTTCGTTTAACTCAACAGGGATAATCACTGTCTCTTAAAGCCACTTGGTATACACTAAGCCACTTTTTTATTCGTCTAGGTTCAAAACATGACTCACATTGACACTGTCGTTGCACAAGCCACACCGCCGGGGCGCGGTGGTGTGGGGATCATTCGCGTATCGGGCCCGAAAGCCAAAGAGGTTGCGATGGCATTAACAGGGCGACACTTGCCAGTTCGCCGCGCTGAATATTTGCCATTTAAAGATAAAAATGGCCAGGCGCTCGATCAAGGTATCGCCCTTTATTTTCAAGCCCCCTTTTCTTTTACCGGCGAAGACGTCCTTGAATTACAAGGCCACGGCGGTCCTGTCGTGATTGATATGATCATTAAGCGCATTCTTGAAATCGACGGTGTGCGCCCGGCTCGCCCTGGTGAATTTTCAGAACGCGCCTTTTTAAATGACAAGCTCGATTTAGCCCAAGCGGAAGCCATTGCTGATTTAATCGATGCAAGCTCAGAGCACGCCGCCAAATGCGCCCTTCAAAGCTTGCAAGGGGCCTTTTCAAAGAAAGTGAACACCCTTTTAGAAAACTTGACTCATCTTCGCATTTACGTGGAAGCCGCCATTGATTTTCCCGATGAAGAAATCGATTTTTTATCTGACGGAAAAGTGGCCTCAGATTTAAATAAGGTCATCACTTCTCTTAATGACGTCCGAAAAGAGGCCAAGCAAGGCACGGTGATCCAAGAAGGCATGAAAGTGGTGATAGCAGGACGCCCCAACTCGGGTAAATCAAGCCTGCTCAATGCCATTTGTGGAAAAGACAGCGCCATCGTTACAGACATTGCAGGCACAACGCGTGATGTACTCCGTGAGCATATCCACATTGATGGGATGCCCCTTCATATCATTGATACTGCAGGGCTTCGCGAAACGTCCGATGTCATCGAACAAATTGGAATCGAACGCGCCTGGGCCGAAATAGCCCAAGCCGACAGAGTGCTTTTTATGGTGGATGCTACCACCACAGACGCCTGTAATCCTGAAGACATTTGGCCGCAATTTATGCAGCGCCTTCCTGAAAATATGGGCGTCACCGTCATTCGAAATAAAGTCGATATCACAAACGAAAAAATCGGACTTTGCGAAAAAAGCAACACCCCGCTCATTCGCCTTAGCGCAAAAACAGGAAACGGAACAGACGCCCTTCGAGATCATTTAAAAGCCTGCATGGGATATTCAGGCACAACCGAAGGCGGTTTTATGGCACGCCGACGCCACCTGAGCGCCTTAGATGCAGCCGCAGAGCATTTAGAAAGAGGAAAAGATCAACTCGAAGGCTTTAACGCAGGCGAATTATTGGCCGAAGAGCTTCGCATCGCCCAGCAATTTTTAAGTGAAATCACAGGCGAATTTACCTCCGATGACTTACTAGGCAAAATTTTCAGCTCATTTTGTATCGGGAAGTGAAGCGATAAAAAAAGGCAAA
>CAMRBZ010000101.1 GCA_947040595.1 uncultured Enterovibrio sp.
AACAATGATTATTTTAAAAATAATCAAGAATTCACTGAGGCAATAAAAACGTTTTTAAGCGAAAAATTACCCAAAATGGCCGACAAAATTAGAGCTACGGTCAAATCTGCTGTACAGCCTCTAGAGCCGTGTCCTGCTGAATGCACTCCGTTTCATGACGATCATCTTGGAACTTCACGCCTTTGATGATATCTGCGAGTAATTTAAAGCATCGTAGCCTACGCCAGTTGTCTTCGGCGGTTCGCATCAGTTTGCAAGCCATTGCCAGTGTGGTTTTCCTGCTTCCACCATTCTTGATTTTGTGCGTTCCAGGACTCACCGTCGCAAACATCGATTCGATAGGGTTTGGCCTTCTTATATGTGCCCAGTGCTCGGCCGGGAAATCATAAAATGCAAGCATTTCCACTTTGTCTTTGGTTAAGCGCGCCACCCCTTTGGGGTATTTAGCACCATACCGTGTCCCGAACGGCTAAGGGGCTTCACTCGCTTTTCGAAGGCGCGCATCTTCAATGACTTTGGGTATATCAGTCAGCGCCTCTTAATTAATTAAATCCCTCATTTTGCACCTCATCTCGATATTTTAAAATCTGACCTTGAAATCAAAATTGAAATAAAGTTTTTCACGCAAGGCCACGCGAAGACAGGGTTTTATAGACAGCTTATTATGGCGATGCCTATAAATACATATCATTAAACTCTGTGTGGATTTTTGGTTAAATAAATTTATTTTCAGATAAGAACTCGAATAGATGAATAAATAGAATGAGATACAATTATTATTAAAGTTTCAGTTTGAAATATTACTAAGAGATAGATTTATCCCTGTATTAGGATAAGAAAAAAGCTGGTATCGTAATGCTTGATTTAGCTGTTGGTGGTGTTTGTTTTGTTTTTTATAAGAGACCTAAGTTTATGAGTGAGAGCCTGGATTTTTCCTTCATCTGAGTCACTAATCAAATTTCAATCTGTTCCATTTATTGTATTCCTCCAGCGTTGATTTCTATTATCTCGTTGTTTATAAATGAGTTCATCGAATATTCCAATAAAAATAATCTGAAATTACTCTGAATTAACGCGCAGGGTAACGGCTTGTTTTTAATGAATAACAAATGCATTTCGAAGTGGCTTTTGTAGAGCATGCTTCTTTACATATTAATAAGGTCATTATGCCGATAGATAATAAACAACATAATAAACAAATAGGTAATCAAGATAATTATCGCTATGAGCATGGAAAACAAAAAGATAAATTCAAGAATTCGTGGCACAAAATAGAAGTCAGAAATTCAAGAGAAACACTCCGTCAGACAACGAGATCTGAGGCGGCAGCATTTGAACCACATCGGGAGCGCTCATCGAGTTTATTATCGCTGATGCTACTGACCGCACAATTGCGTATGCCTGAGGCTCCCTCACAATTGCCCTCAAGCGCAAGGGGTCCTTTAAATGAAAATGCATCACCTTCTGCGAGCGTATCTTCTTTGCCTGTGCCTAAGTCAACCCCTAAAGCGACTTGCCCGAATCTAAATTTTACGCCAAAGCCTAATACACCTTCTCAATGTCCAGATAGTCAGGATCCGAGACCGACACCGACACCAACAGCAGCACCAACACGAACATCAACATCAACACCAACACCAACACCAACAGCGACCCCAGCAGCAACACCGACAGCGATGCCGATGCCTACACCGACGTACCCGGTGGATCAAAGAAATGGACGGGCATTGGGGGCGAGAATGAAAGACCGCAATCCACTAAATCAAGCGCGGCACCAAGAAGGGGGAGAGGAGAAAGTTGAAACGAGGCAGGAGATTAAAAGAGAAATCCCCTTTGCAGCGACATCTTTATCTTTTGGCAGGAGGGAGTCTGAAGAAGAAAATAAAGATGCTGATTTAAAGAATAGAAATCATCACTTATCGCCGTCATTCTCAAAGCAAGCAAGCAGGTTTCCGAATCTTGAAAATACCCTTATTCAGCCACCACAAATTCCGCGCATTGGCACGCAACCCTTTTTTGAAGAAGATTTTTCTTATGCGTCAAATTCAGCATCATTCGATAGGAAAAAAGCGGATTTTTCGAATAGGAAAGATCTTAATTTTGGGAGCTTGTCTTGCGCGGGCTTGTTATCGAACAACCCTATTGTAAAAAGTGTTTCTACATTAATGTGTGCATCTTCATTTGCAGATGTAGTAGAGACTCGACCGGTACGATCTTCAAGAATAGATAGATTGAATAATCTTACTTTTAAAGATATTACGAATAATGGAGTGAATACTGCGGTAATAAATAGACTGCTTGTGTTAATGAAACCAGAAGAAATAATAAAAGCGCAATGCTATTTATACCAGAACCCAGAAAAAACCGATGATTATTTTCGTTCTGTAAGTCATTTATTAAATACTGAACGTCAAAAAATAAAAAGTCAAACAGTGAATGAGTGGATTGAAAAAGGCCGACAATTGCATGAAAGCACGATGCGTTGCGGCTCAAGTGATGGCAATTCTTTGATCTCGACGCCAAGTGTACCCATTGTTGAGGAGATCGTCATTCCTTTTGAATCTATTTTGAAAACAGTTACCGATGATATTAATGATGAAACGAAACCGAGCATTTCGCCCAATTTTGGGTCATCAGAACAAGCAAGCCCCACCGAGGCTGTAGAAAATCCAAAAAAAGAACAGCCCCTACATTCCGATTTTCAAAAAATAATGAATACATTGGCGGAAAAAGGGATTGTGGTTAGGCACGAATTTGAAATTATTATCCTTAAACATCTAACCGAATCACATAAAAACGTACATGCTCTGACTTTTGATGAGATCATTAATGCTGTTAAGTTGTTTGA
This sequence comes from uncultured Enterovibrio sp., assembly GCA_947040595.1. Classification (GTDB taxonomy): domain Bacteria; phylum Pseudomonadota; class Gammaproteobacteria; order Enterobacterales; family Vibrionaceae; genus Enterovibrio. The sequence continues at coordinate 2,849 of CAMRBZ010000101.1, forward strand.
TCATTTAGAAATGAAACGCCCGCGTAGTCATCATTTTCATCATCATTTACATCACTCACATCCCAGCCATCCTCGGAGAAAGAATAGAAGAAACCGATTATCGCTTGAGGTGATTGAACATATGAAATCCTCTGATAAAGCGTCTGTCTTCCATCAAGCAATAAATAAAACAAAAGAATACTCTGAAGAATCCCAGCATACCATGATGAATGTATTGGGGTTGGATCGAAATATAGGTCAAAAAACGGATGATTTAGTATCCCCAGATGGACCCGCGGAAGGTGAACATCACGTCGATCTTTCTGATCTGTGTGGTTTAGACGGTATGCTCAGTAAGGAACAAATGGCTATCGGGATGGTGACAGACATACTTGATTCGGTTCATGATATTATTACGGCCTCTCAATTTAGTGAAAAAATGGACAGATTGTTCAGATACCATTTTTTACAAAGTATTGAAGAACGTTTTTCTAAGCCCGGTGGCCTCGATTCGATGGATGAGTTTTTAGTCGGTATGCATGCGGGTGCGTCAGAAGGGCCCAGTGGCGGTTATTTATTATTAAAATCGGTTGATGATTTAAATGAAGGGCGTAATTTATCCCGATTTAGTGCAAAAGAAATTCAAGGCTTTATTGCGGGGAGTAAAGCTTGGAGAATATTTACTCAGATGTTCTCTGAAGTGATCGTATTTGATTCATTGCTTGATTTATCTTTAACCATGGCCAAAGGCCGTGCAAACGCTTGCTCTTATATTCGTATAGCGACACTTTTAGCCATGGCAAAAAGTCCCGAACACTCTATGGGAGAAGAAGGTGTCTTTACTTCAGAGTTTGAACGCAAGGTAAATACAGGCAAAGAAAGCTTTGGGCCGGAATATGCTCCCTCTTATAAAGAAAATAAGGGGAGCGGTATAGATGATACTGTTTCTGTTGATGATGTATCCTTGTCGAAAATGATTGAGGTAAATGAAGAAGATCTCGTTGTAAAAGAGGATATATCTGATTATGCATTTGCCTTAGAAAGCGATAAAGAGCTGAGTGACATAATTGATCCTGATCAATTTAAGAGCCTTGTTCAGGATAGCGATGAAACGCGGAATCAGGATGGCATTGATGCTCGGAGAATGGAAGAAAAGCGCAGTATAAATGAACAGATTATTCACCATTTTGAAATGTTTGATATTCCCGCGCATCACATTGAACATATTTTAGAGCAAGCAGATGAAATCAAAATGCTTGAAGCTGATAAATATGTGCTGATTGCAAATCGCCTATTGGATACCGAAAAGAATAAAGTTTTTGCATCCAAGATGTCAAATGAAGCATATCGAGCTTCTTTAAAGAGATTGAAAAATAATCATCCAACTTTGCTCACTGGAAAATTGGTCACTTCATATCTTCATGCAGCTTTAATTCATATGACCTTAATTGAAATGGGATATGACAAAATAGCACATGAGCGCGTTACAATTAATATTTTGGCATTGGCTAATAAATATAAGCTCACCGTAGAACAAACGAATATATTGCTCAGTGAACAGTTAGAATTATCCCTGAAGGATAAAACGGCATTGGCTGGGATCAATGCATATGAATACGAGCAATCTTTAGATGTCATGCTTATAAACAATATGGATATGTATCAAGAGATCATCGAAAACAGAGCCTTATATGATATCAATGAAGAAACAGATAAAGCCCATGAGAATAGCAAAATATGTAGAAATAAACGCAGCTCTTTTGATTGTTTCTCAACGCAAAATTTAGATATAAATGAAAGAGTACGTCGGCATATGCTTAAAAATAAAAATGCATGGTCAATGTCTTCTGGCGTAATCAATTTGCTCCGTGTTTCTTCTGTTTTGGAAGATATGTCACCAAGCACTATGAGTTTACTTGATCATCAGATCTCAGAAACAACTGCAGTATCGAAGGTTATTCATCCCCATCTTCGTTTAAAACCTAAATTGCCGATAAAAGGAATAAGTACTGATAATTTACCAAAGGAATCGAAATTAATTTCAATTATGGTTAAAGGTTCAGAAACTCCCTCATCTTATGCTTACTTGCATATTGACAATCAATCGAACCAGCATCGCTTATATTACAATGGTCGTCCTCATCTAGATACTTTATTATCAGTTCCTCGAATTGAAGAGAGTCTGTCGGCCATGGAGATTAACTCAGAGAATACTAATATATTCAATAAATGGCTTGAAGATAATAATTATGAACTTCGAACGACAAAAATACATGAAATTGCCAGTTCAATTGAAAATATGGGATGGGAAGACAAGTACAGTGAAGTGGCGAAAGAATTTAATGTAAATGTTGAAAATCGTAAATTAATTATAACTAGTCACGGTGCAAAAAGTCTTACCGCCACGCCAATAGGTTTATTAAATGGACATGAATTTTCAAACTACCTGAAAGGAAAATATTCTCGCCAATTGAGTGGCGTCGATTCAATAGAGCTTCGTTCGTGTCGAAGTGCGAATGGTGGGATCTGGTCTTCTCAAGCCCAGTCAGTTGCTAATGAGCTTGGTTTGCCTGTTAAAGGTTATATGGATGCTTTCAGTCATTCGCGCCTTAAAAATTCAGAAAATGAGCGCTTATTTCAACCAAAATCGGAAAATTGGAATGTGTTAATTAAGAAAAATAACGCTTTATATTCAGATACTTCAAAGAAGCGTCTCATTAAAAAACACCCAACCTGGGAGCGTTAATATTTCCCAACTTTGTTTTATTTCGCAGTCTATACCCAAGACTCTTGAAGATGCGTGCCTGCGGTAAAGGAGTGAAGGCCCTGAGCATAGATTGACTATGTGATTGATCTTAAGCGAGAGCAGGCAATACCCACGCAGTTTCAAAGGTGACGGGTAAAGCAAGAATGAGCAAATGTTTAATGGGATTGGTATAAACATGTAACAAAACGCCTTTATTTTTAAAATACAATGTTTTCATTATTTTTTAAATTGAATGGCGTTATTTTCGATGAATATCATATTGCGTGATCTTCGTTCATATGCAAAAACAACAATGAAGTAAAAAAAAACGCGGAGTGTAGTCTTGTTGCACATTAATTCAGAATAATTTGAATCATGTTTATATGAAATAAATCTAAACATGAAATCAAGGTTAAAGAAACAAAGGATTTGAAATGAATAAACCTAAATTTGCCTTTATTGCCTTGTGCATTGCAAGTGCCTTTTCTATGAGCGCCCCATTACAAGCCGCTCCTGCTCATGATAAAGCGGTTATTGGGTATTTGACACAATGGGAAGCGTGGAAAGGACAAGATGCAGGCTTTAGCGTAAAAGGTGAAGCGACTCACCTGAACGTGAACATGGACATTTATTCTATTTTGAATTTCTCTTTCTTTGGCGTTGCGAAAGATGGCTCACTGCACAGCGGCGATCTTCGCAATAAAAGTATTTATCAAGAAGGTTCAGTTCAAGAGCCTGGCTCTTTACTGCATCCCGATGTCTATTCAAGCTGGGATTTTCACATTCTTTGGGGTGAGCTTGAATACCTTCATGAATATCCAGGAAATGAGCCTTGGCAAGCAGAGCAATTAGCCAAAGTTCAAGCGCAAGGTTTCGTCAAAGATGGACAGGGTTGGAAGCATGCGCCTTCAGGTGTTGTCGGACAAATGCCAATTCCGTTGAAAAAAGCAGGTGGCGCGCCTGGTTTAATTGATTTAGCAAACGAAAAAGGCGTGAAAGTCATGGCCTCAATCGGGGGCTGGAGCATGTCAAAGCATTTCCCTGAAATGGCCTCAAACCCAAAAATGAAAGCCCGTTTTATGGAAGACATCGATAAGCTGATGGCGCTCGGTTTTCATGGTATCGACATTGACTGGGAATTTCCTGGAACAGGCGGCATGAATTTTACGGGAAGCAATGCAGATTTCGCTAATTTTGAACAATTAATGGAAGACATCCGTGCCCGTATTGGTCAAGACAAACTGCTGACGGCGGCTTTTAAAGCCACAATACCTGCATTAGAAGGGTTTGATTGGGAGCGTTTATCTCGTTCAATGGATTATTTCAACATGATGACCTACGACCTAAACGGCGCTTGGTCTGATGTTACAGGACATAATTCACCTCTTTTCCCATACCCTGAAGAAGAATTCAAAGATTTGACGCTCGATGATCTTCGCGTTTGGATGAAATCTCGCGGTATTCCAAGTCAAAAAATTAATTTCGGGGCCGCTTTTTATGGCCGTGGAATGCAAACCAAAGAAGCAACGGCTTACCTTGGCGCTCCGACCGATAAACGTATGGTGAACTTTGAAGTAGACGGCCCAACGAATTCTTCGGTTGATATTGATAACTGGAAAGCGTTCGAAGGACAACCTAGTTATAACTACATTCTTCAACAAAGTGGCTGGACACATTTTTGGGATGCAAACGCAGAAGTCCCCTATGCGGTTAAAGGCAAATATTTCTTAAGCTATGACGACGAAGAAGCGATTCGTAAAAAAGCCGAATATGTGGTTGAGCACGATTTGGGTGGGATCATCGTCTGGCAAGTTCACGGTGACATTCAATGTAAAGGTACTTTCATTGATTACGGCTCTAAGCTCAAAAAATGCACCGATTTACGTTCACCTTTGGCAGAACAAATTGATGCCGTATTCAATGCCAACACCACGCCAAATGCAACGCCTGTATTAACCGTTCCGAAATTGCAAGAAACAACATCCGGTGAAGTTGTCCAATTTAAAGTCAGTGCAACAGATGCAGACAACGACAAATTGAGCTTTTCTTCACAAGACGCGCAAGTGACAAATGAAGGCAACAATACCGCCACCGTGATTTATAAAGCGGTGAATACATCAACGGACGTGACTGAAAGCATTCAAATTAAAGTCAGTGACGGTAGAGCATCTGATGTGAAAACAGTTCTGGTCAATGTAAAAGGCACAGGCGTAGAAAACACAGCGCCAGAGCTAACCGTTCCAAGTGCTGTGGAAGTGAAGGCGGGTGAAACCGTTCAAATTGCTGTTTCTGCAACAGATGCACAAGATGACACTTTAACCTTCACTGCAAGTCAAGGTACTTTGGTTCAAAATGGCAATGAGGCTGAAATTTCCTTCACCGCCCCAAGCGCAAATGAAGACGCACAGATCTCTTTAATTGTGGGTGTTTCTGATGGTGTTGAAATCACCTCTGCGGTTGTTTTGGTGAATGTGAAAGGAGATGCGGAAACCGGAGAAGGCACTTGGGATGCAAACGCAATTTACAATACGGGTGATAAAGTGACGCACAATGGTGTGGACTATAGCGCCCAATGGTGGACACAAGGTGATGAGCCAGGAACAAACCCTGTTTGGCTTGAAGCTGACGATGGAAGCGTGAAAGATTGGAGTGCAGACAAGGTGTATAACGGGGGCGATAAAGCGGGCTACCAAGGCAGCACGTATACCGCTAAATGGTGGACACAAGGCGAGATCCCCGGCACTGAAAACGGCCCTTGGGAACTGAACTAAAACCCATTGATATTAAGAGCCTCTTTGAGGCTCTTTTTTTATGCCTGTCGCTTTTGAAGCTGCGTGTGTGCAGGCTAGGTTCACAGCGCCCAATCACAGAGTCCGTCTATGCCGAGAGGCTTCACTCATTTACTGCAGGCGGGAAAGGTCAATTGCTTTGGTATAAGCGCTTTTTGAATAAAAAAAAACCGATGAAATCATCGGTTTTTTAGGGTCTGTTTGTTTTGTTTAATTACAGAACATGTACAGAGGTTGTGTTGGTTGTGCCAGAAGCCACAAGCGCTCCAGAAACCATGATAACCACATCGCCTTTCGTACCCAAGCCGATTTCTAGCGCGATTTCTTGACCGCGACGGTAGAATTCATCTGTGTTTTCGAATTGATTAACGATAACAGTGCTAATGCCTTTACTTAGAGTCAGTTGCGCTGCCGTTTTTTGGTTTGTGGTCAATGCAATGATGTTGGCCGTTGGGAAATATTTGCGCAACGAGCGTGCTGATTTACCCGCTTCTGTAGCAACAATAATCAAAGGGGCATTGAGTTTTTCTGCTGTATCGACGGCACCTTTACAAACCGCTTCTGTAATGCGAAGGCATGGGCTGTCCAAGCGTGAACCCATTTCTGCTTTCATTGCGCCGTCTGTGCGGGTGGCAATTTGGGCCATAATGGTGACCGCTTCGATGGGGTATTTGCCTTTGGCCGTTTCACCCGAAAGCATGACAGCATCTGTGCCATCCATGATAGCGTTTGCAACATCACCCGCTTCAGCGCGTGTTGGGCGAGGGTTTTTAATCATGGAATCAAGCATTTGTGTTGCCGTGATAACGACTTTGCGCTCACGGTTACATTTTTCGATCATCATTTTTTGTGCAAAAATAACTTCTTCTGCTGGAATTTCAACGCCCAAATCTCCACGCGCGACCATGATGCCGTCAGAAAGAGCCAAGATTTCATCAAAATTATCAACGCCTTCTTGGTTTTCAATTTTAGAGATGATTTGAATGTTTTCTCCGCCATTGGCGGCTAACAGCTCGCGAATTTCTTGCACATCAGACCCTTTACGGATGAAAGATGCAGCAATGAAATCAACGTCTTGCTCACAACCAAAAACCAAATCTTTTTTGTCTTTTTCAGACAATGCGGGAAGGTTGACAGAAACACCCGGCAGGTTAACGCCTTTGTTTTCACCCAGGTCGCCGTTGTTTAATACTTTACAAATGACGTCTGTTTCATTTGTTTCAAGTACTTCCATTTCAATGAGACCATCGTCAAGCAAAATGATGTTGCCTTGTTTTAGATCTTTCGCAAAACCCGTGTAAGTCACAGCAACACGTTCAGCGTTTCCGATGACACTTGGATCAGTGGTAAAGGTAAAGGTTTGACCTGCAATCAAAGAAACATCATTGCCGTTTTCTAGTTTGATTGTGCGAATTTCAGGGCCTTTCGTATCAAGTAAAATAGCCAGTTGCTTTCCTGTGCTTTTCATCACTTCGCGCAGGTTTTTAATGCGACCGCCGTGCTCTTCAAAATCACCGTGTGAGAAGTTTAAACGCATCACATTCATGCCTGCATTTGCAAGCTTGTTAAGCATTTCAAAAGATTCAGTTTTTGGTCCGATGGTACAAACGATTTTGGTCTTTTTCATTTCAATTGCTCCGGAAGATTTTTATTCAAGGTTTAGAGGGTGCTCAAGGTTTAGAAGATACTAAAAGGTGTTATACCCGTCGCCTTTGAACCTGCCTGGGTGTTGGCTAGGCTCATTCAGCCCAATCACAGACTCCATCTATGCTCAGGGGCTTCACTCACTGCCCGCAGGCGCGTAACTTTATACGAAGATATTTAACGAATGACAGTACGACATCTGTTTATCTTGTGTTTGAAGATGCGGATTTTTTGGCTTTCAAACACATCTCAAGCACATGATTTGTTTATGCTCATGGCGAAAACTTGATGGAGGCCTACCTGTATTTTCAAGTGTCTTGGGCAGAAAGGGGAACCTTAAAACGCAGGGCCATGATACAGACAAGCTCTCCAAATAGAACTTCGAATTTAGACCGCGGTCTTTTGCCTCACGAAGGCGGGCATAGTATACCTTTTTTATATGAAGGAAATTTGATCGCAGGCAAGGGTTGAAGGGAATACCTTCTTTTTATTTCCTTTGTGAGCCAAATAACAGAGTACGAATGTGAAACAGAAGGGCGAATTTACCACAAAAAAGGTATGCAATCACGCATTGACGCGCTTTCGCTCATTGATCCCCCTCCCCATAAAGAGCGCTTCGGTTGTGCCTTCGCTCTCAAACCACAATGACAATAGCTCAATCACATAGCGCGGCAATGTTCAGGAATTTTTTCTTCTTAGGGCCGCTGCGTTCTTTTAAATATCCTGGATATATACCCAATGGAATTGAAGATGCGCGCCTGCGCCAAGCCAATGAAGCCCCAGCGAATAGATGGACTCAGATTGGGGTGCGCGAGCGTAGCCAAGAAGTAAATACCCAAGGTCAAAGGAGACATAAAAAAGAAAACAATGATGTTTAAAATCCATGAGGGATATCGCTTAAAAAGGTTTGACTTATTCAAGGTGAACGATTCGATGTGTGTTTTTTATACACTTGTTATTTCACTGAAAAAGTAAAAGATTTGGATCTGATTTAAGATGTAACCGATTGTTTTGAAAGTGTAAAAAAAATAAACGTTATAAATTATGAAAAATAGTTCTTAGAAAAGTTGCGATATTAAAGGAGCTGGCAAATAGTTATCTGACTTCGCCAACAATGTTATTTGGAACAGAGGGTTAAGTGATTCAACCATAGCATTTCGCTAATATTTGTTACTTTTCTAAATGGAACTTAGATCATGAAAATAAATAGAAAAAAGACAGCGCTTGCACTAGCTATTTCTTCTGCTTTGATTTTGTCCGCTTGTGGTAGTGATGGTAATTCTGGCTCTGGCTCTGGCACTTCGGCCCAGCTTACTCTCACGGCGATGGACGGTTATATCAAAAACGCCTTGGTTTGTGCTGACAGCAATGAGAACGGTCAATGTGAGACCACTGAGATAGTCCGTGATTTGAACGGTAATTATGTGCTCACGAACGATAAAGGGAAAATTGATACTCAAATCTCTCTTGATACCGATGCCTTGCTAAAAAAACACACCATGATCATTGCGACTTTGCGCTCATTTGATCCTGAGTCAGATATTTTTTCTGAAGACATGGATTTACCAAACCAATCGATGAATCCAATTGTTCTGCGCGCTCCTGCGGGATCAAGCATGATAAGCCCCATCACTGATCTTGTTGTTTCGAAAATGCAAGGTGTTCAAGAGGATGAACAGCCAAGCACTCGTGCACCCAAAATGACCAAAGAACAAGCACAAAAAGAAGTGCTGGCTGCCTTGGATGCCATTGACCCAGATGAATTCTTAACCGAAGAGATGCTTTATGGTGATTACCTTTTTGATAAAGGTTCAACAGAGGGAAACCGTTTACTTTTAGCCAAGAAAAATCATAAAGTGGCACAAATCATTTTTGAATCGAAAGCCAATGCGAAATCAGATGCTTTATTTGATAAACATGCAGAGG
>CAMRBZ010000102.1 GCA_947040595.1 uncultured Enterovibrio sp.
ATTGGGCTGAGAGAGCGCAGCCAACAAGCACGCAACTTCAAAGGCGACGGGTATACCTCTGCCCGTTGTCTTTTGACGCTGTCTGGGTGTCGGCTCGGATCGGATCGTTTAGTCCAGCATCTATGCTCAGGGGCTTGAGCCGCTTGGCGCAGGCGCGCTTCTTCCATTATTTTGGGTACGAAGAGATCTGAAATGCAGGAAGGCCGTAACGGACGAAAACACGCTGAACGCGGCTCTCAACAACAATGTACTCTCTGATTGGGCTTTGAGGCTGCAGACATCAATCCCGCATCATTAAGGGCGACGTCAGATGTGATTGGGTTTGGAGATCCCGACCTGCGCCCGGTATTTTCAAAGGTGAAATAAAATGTACGACACTCAGAATAGCTGGAAAAAAGAGGCCTTTGTTTTTAATTAAACAAGGTCATTTTTTTATTCGGTTTTCTTTTATGCGGGTGTTGTATTGAGGATCTCAATGATGCGGTTACTGACTTTTTTAGAAAATATAAGGGCGGTATGGCTTAAAGGGAAAACCTCATGATCTTTCATTCCATTTATTTTCGTTTCATCTAAAAGCACGGTTCCATCAGATGCTTGCCCAAATAAAATAAAGGACGCAGGTCCAATGGGTTTGTTTCCTGCAATGCTATAAAGAAATACATTTTCAGGCCAATGAGGTTCATGTGTTGGCAATAAATATTCACACGACGACTGGAAAAGAAACTCGGCCATGCCTAATTTTTTAAAAAAAGCAGCGACTTGTGAACCTTTGTGTGGGGTTCCTAAGGTGATTGCTCTTGTGACATATTGTGTCATTAGGTTATTTGATTCCAAGTAAACGCGAGTGATAACCCCTCCCATTGAATGGGCAACAATGGTGACTTCTTCTTTATCAATAAAGGCGTCCATTTTTTTAAAAAGGGAATCCAAATCAGGCATGATGGAGTTATAAGAAAGATTTAACACCTGATGACCCGCTTTCACAAGACGATGGGAGAGCAGACTCATCACGCTGCTGTGCATATATAAACCATGAAGCAAAATAATTTTCATTGAAGGTACTCATAATAGGTATCTTAAAAATTATGATACAAAAAACACCCATTGATTGAGTTAAAAATGTGAATTTAAATGAAGAGTGAAATAAATGAAAAATGCGCCATGGGAGGGCGCATTGGAAGAGGAGATTTTCTGGTTATTTTCAATAAATCTAAAAAATAAGATGTGCGACGGCGGCGATTATCGGTAAAGAAATCAAGGTTCGAAGAAGAAATATCACCAGTAATTCCCATATTTTGACAGGGATTTTACTCCCAAGGAGTAAAGCACCGACTTCAGACATATAAATCAATTGAGTGACAGAAAGGCTTGCGATAACGAAGCGTGTCATTTCATTATCAATGTTGGCTCCCAAGACAGAAGGAATAAACATGTCGGCAATGCCAACCAATATGGTTCCAGAGGCTGCCACCGCTTCAGGAATACGCAGTAATTCTAATAAAGGAACAAACGGCATCCCGAGTATCGTAAATATGGGGGTGTATTCAGCAATGATGAGGGTAGCTGTACCAATGGCCATGACCACGGGTAAAACACCAAAAATCATGTCAATGGCGTTTTGAATGCCTTCTTGTAGAACATCGGAAATTGAACGAATTTTAGAGGCACGCGCGATGGCTAATTTATAAGAATAAGAAAACACCGTTTCATTTTCAGGGATCATTTCGTTTTCAACGGTTCTTTCCTTTCCTGTGATCAAGGTATTTTTTTTCCATGATAAAGGAGGTATGCGAGGCATGATGATGGCTGTAATGAAACCGGATAAACACACGGTCAAATAAAATGGAATGAACATGTGTTCGAGTCCAACCTGTGCAATCACAACCAAGCTAAAACTGATTGAAACAATAGAGAATGTGGTTCCCACTATCGCGGCTTCTTTTTCTGTGTAATAGCCTTGCTCGTATTGTTTACTTGACATCAAAATCGCCACACTGCCATCGCCTAGCCAAGAGCTCGCACAATCAACCGCAGAACGACCCGGCAATCCAAAAAGAGGACGCATGATCCGTGTCATGAGCGTCCCAATTAATTCGAGTAAACCAAAATTGGTCAAAAGCGGTAAAAAAAGGCCGGCAAAAAGGAAGACGGAAAGCAATGTGGGTAAAAGGTCATTTAATACAAAAATGCCTGTTCCAGGATTAAGAACATGCTCTGGTCCAACATTAAAATAGGCCATGAGAACAAAAATAGAACCTAAAAGTCGGACGATAAGCCAAGCTGGGGAGATTAACAAAAGACTGGAAAGAAATTTTGAACGGGTTATAAAGAGGGGTTTTATAAGGGGGGCAAGGATAGAAGCCAGCGCACTTACAGTCACAATCGAGGTGATCACCAAAGAGGTGTGATCTCCTAAGTGTGCCAGAATAAATTTTGCGAGCGCGGCGATGGGAATCGTAAAATTACCGTCAACCTTGATAGGTGTCATAAAAAGAAAGATCCCAAGCAATGAGGGGATCAAGAACATCAGTGTGTTACGTTTTGTCGTCAATGAAAAAGGGATATTTGATGTCGTTTGCATAAATTAGATGTCCTCACCCTGCGTTAATTGGAATATATATTCACAAATACTGCTTATTAAGTTGAATCTTACTGCACCCAGATAGAAATGTAAATCTTAAAATTTTCCATTTTTGTCATGATCTTTAAGAGATTTAGATGAGCATCTTTTCAAGGAGTTATGTTCATTTTTATGTTAATTCATTGAATAAGACTTCACTAAGGAGTGACAATTCATTGCAGCGCTTTTTGTCTATTTCTTGGGGAATAGATGCGTTTTTGTGTAATAAAGATGCAAATCTATCGTTTAAATATGCGGTTTTTCGCCAATTAACAGAAAAGAGTGCCTCTCTTATCGCCTCGCACATTCAGAGGTTGAATGGACTCTTTTGAAATGCAACCTTGGGTCTATATCCAAAGTAATTGAATATGCGCGCTTGTATCAAGCGAGTGACGCCCTTGCGCATAGATGGACTTTTGCGATTGAGCGCCGCGAGCGTAGCCAACACCCAGGCACCTTCAAAGGCGAGGGGTCTGTGAGTCATTTATGCGCATTGAAGGCCATTTCATATTCATTATTTCAAGATGCACAAGAGCTTCAAGATACACAAGAGCTTCTAGAATGTGTTTCTTCTGCTCTTTTTACCTCTGTCTATTCACTAAAATTTTTGCTACCCAAGAGATTTTAAGGTGTCATTCCAATAAATATTGGATCGTGCTTGCGTGTTAAAATCACAGAGGGCATTGCTATAAATTTCTTAATTAGAATAACGAGTTATAGAAAATTTACGCCTTGTTCTGCGTGATTTTTCCGGCGCAATATTTGACTTACGGCTTAATGGAACGGGCATAAGGGCTGCAAGGTTGAAACGCCCTTAATCAAGAATGCATTCTGTCATTGGAATTTGAGACTGCACTCAAAACTCCCGCCGTTTTAAGGTGACGGGGGGCGCTTTCTATTCTCTGATTTCGTTCATGGCAAATTGGATCTCTTCTGAGGAAAACCCTTTACGGCTTAACATGGCATACGCTTTGGCACGCTCTTTTTGAAGTGTGAGATTGAAAGATTTTTTTTCAAGTTGGGCTAAACAAGATGCGTAAAAATCGATTTCTTGGGTGTGAGTCAGTTTTTCAATCAAGGTTTCAAGCTGTGTGATATCTATTTTTCTTTGGCGTAGTTCTTGGCGGATCCGTGTTATTCCTTTTCCTTTTTGAGCGTATTTTAGAATTTCTTTTTCTAAATCGATATTCTGGGCGTTGATTTCCAAATGTGTTTGAAGTTGACTTATGCAAGCATGCTGTTTTATGGCCTCATTAACCTGAGAATAACTAAAACCTCTTTTTTGAAGTTTTGATGTGAGTTTTTCTTTGCTTATTGAAAAATCGTGATAATGCTGGTTTATGTGTTGATTTAAAATAGTTTGTTCATCAATGTTTAATTTTTCTTCAATCATGCATATTGCATCATGGATCACGGTGTCACTGATCCCTTTCATTTTAAGTTTTTCGCGAATGTATCCCGCGCCATATTCATTTAAAAATGCACGTTCTGCGAATGTCTGTGAAAATTGTGCGTCTGACTTTAGATAATTTAATTCACGTAATTTCTCCAATGTTTCCAAGATCCAAATTTCATTGTCCGTTTTATTTCGTAATTTAGAAATCAATTCACCTTCGCTCAAATCTCTTTGTCCTAAATGCCACAAGGCACTGTTCATCACGCTTTCTATTCGCGTCGCTTTTTTTATTTTTTTCTGCTCAGGTTGCAAATTTTGCTCTCTTTTATTGGGTCATGGCTCATACAGGGGATTTCAGTTTTTATGTTGAGTCCGAAGAAGGCCAGGAGTTATTTATTTTCATGATGAATGTGTTTGCGCAATTTATAATGTTATTGGTTTTTTATTCGTAAAAACAAGTCATTAAATCATGATATTGCTCTGATATCATTGGCAGGTTAGAATTCGTGATCTGCTTCCAAGTAAATGGATTGAAACATGAAAAAAAAACACCTTTCTTTGCTTATTTCATCTTTATTCGGGTTAATTGCCTGCGGTGATATTTTAAATAAATCGCCCTCTTCTGTGGACAATACTCTTCCCAAAAATATAACGAAAATAAATTTTGATATTCTGAGTGATCCACAGGAACCGACTCTTATTTCACCTACTTATCTGTCCATCGATTCAGACGGCACCTTAGATGTTGAAAAACGGGTCAGAGATCCTACGAATGACAAAGATCCTCTGATTTCTCTTGGTAAAACGGATGGCTGGGGGACAACGCAACCGATTGAAATTTCTTTTACAGGCCTCCCGCTTGATCCTCATTATCCCCCTGACAGCTTTTATCTTATAAAATCGCCAGATCCAACCCTTCCTTTAGATTCAACACAAACTCAAAAATTGAAAGAAGGCGAAGATTATCGAATAAAGATCGTCGATAACCGTTTAACCGCCATTTTACTCAAGCCGCTTTCTTCCTCAAGTCACTACATGTTTGCTGTCACCAATGACTTAAAAAACATCGAAGGGCACCCCGTCGAAATGAGCCCTTCTTACGAAGCGCTGAAAACGAATATCTCAGCCGACACCGCCGAATTACGCACAATGCAAGCCATTACGCATGCGACTGAAAATGCATTAGAGACAGTCGGTCTGGATAAATCCCGCATTGTCTTTTCATCTTGGTTTACCACGACGTCCATTGTCGATGTCTTGCATGCTGCTAAAATGGCCACAGCAAGAGCCATCAAAGATGGCGCAGAAACAGTATGGAAAGGCCATGCCATTGCAGAAGGAATTACAATAGATGAACTGACGAACTTGTTTTCTCTTAGCACACCTGTTGAAGACAAAGACACCGGAGGTGGGCTGGGCAAGATTTACCATGGCCAGGTGAACATGCCATATTTTCTGGATATACGAAAAGAGCACTACCAAACCACCCCTTGGCAAAGTGGAATGCCAAGTGTTGCAAAAATTCGCCATGTTTTGCTGCAGGGGAGTGCGGCAGATAAAAAAACCGTGACCGAACAAATCATTCGTTTAGGACTTGCCCCAGAAGAATTGATCCAGCCCATGACAAGTGAACCCCTTGCATCACATATCATCACGGCGCTGACTGGCACAGATCTAAAATTAGCAAATGGAGATGCATTAGATTCTGAAAAAATCATTACGCGATACAGCCCTCTTCCTGCATTAAAATCAGTCCAAAAAATAGAATATTCTTTGATATTGCCCAATAGAGCAGAATGCCAAAATGAAAAAAGTAACGCCCTCACTGTTTATATGCATGGCGTCACAAACAGTAAGAATTCGTTGTTCCGCTCCGAGCTCATTGATGAGCTCATGACAGGTCGATGTAAGGGAATTATTGTCATCGATCATCCCCTTCATGGTAAAAGAGGGATAGATAACCAAAATGCGTCACTTCTTCCAACCATGTATCTCAACTTTGATTTTTTAACCGTTGGACGTGATAACCTTCGACAAAGTGCAATCGATGTCATTAATTTGCGTGCAGCCATTGGCTTAGTTTTCGATAAAATACGTCAACAATCGGATGCCGTTTCGTCTTTAGGGGCACTGGCTCGATTAAATCCGAATGCCCCCGTCAGCTTTGCCGGGCATTCTTTAGGGGCTATTACGGGGATCAATGTAGGGCATATTTCAAATCGCTCGACAGGGGATCTTGAAGTGGATAAAAATTTATTCCATTTCGATAAATTTGCCATTGCAAATCCAGGCAGTGGAATTCCGTTCTTTCTTTATAATTCAAAAAGTTTTCATTTACTGCTCAAAGGATCCAGCCTCGTTATTCAAGATCCTGATTTTATAAGCAGCTGTGGAAACCTGAATATCACGCTTTGTTATTCCTTGTTTGAAAGTCAACTTAAAAATGACGGATCGCCTGAAGCGCACAATAAACTCAAAGAAATGTATGGTGTTTTCACACGATTTGCGCATATCACTCAAAATATCATGGACACAATCGATCCGATTAATCATTCGAGTTATCTCACCGATATCCCTGTTTATTTAACGCAAGTCAAAGACGATAAGATTATTCCTAATTTTATTCTTGAAGAAACAACCGTGAGCGGAACGGATATTTTAGTTCCATACAGTCCATTTGGGGGGACCTCGCCTCTGATCCGTGCTCTGTCTTTAACACCGACAATGGATTCAATTCAAAATAAAAAAGTACGCAATGCGGTTCTCTTTAATCAAGGACATCATTCCTCTTTGCTTTTGTCTAACACTTCTCCTTCCGTGACAAGAGAAATGCAGTCTCAAATTCAATCATTTCTCAATTCTGATGGAAATACCTTGACTATCACGGATCCAAGTGTATTAGAGACCCCCTAAAAAAAACATAGCCCTTAAAAGGGCTATGTTTTTATTTCCGTCGCTTTTGAAGCTGCAAGGTTGTTGGTTACGCGCATTCACTCAATCACACAGTGCATCTATGCTGATGGGCTTTTCGTTCCGCTTCCCGTCTGCAACTCCAAATATCGGGGGTATCCTCATTTTAATTAGCGGTAAATGTATTCTGCAAAACGATTAGAGAAAGTCCAATGCTTGCCATTAGACCATTGAATACCCGGTACTTGGGTGCATTGTCCTGCCGTATTAACAAAACCTGCGCCATAAAAACCTGTTTTGGTTGTGCTGCATAATTTCGCATGACTTCCTTCAGTCGCTTCTATTTTTTGACCTATTTTTTTAGGATCATTCATTGACATCCATTCAAATTGATTAATAGGAGAGAACAATGAACGCGCACCTTGAGCATCATTCACTGTAATTTCCGTTCCGCCTGTGCATTGGAAATCCCCGTTATTCACCTCTTCGACATAACCATGGACGGTTTGAACAACACCATTAATGGTTATTGGGAATCGACACACATTGTATTTTTTATTGTTCATTTTCAGGGTCGCTAAAACATTGCGATCCCGTGGAGAAAATGTTTTTGGATTAAATTCAGACGTGTGTGCAAACCAACCATTCGGTATTGCTGATTCAAGTACTTTATATCCATGTTCCTGACCAATAATGACAGGGCCTTTTAAATCATCAGCAGCAGGGTTACGTGGTGTTGCAACACTGTCTAGCACAGATCTTGTTCCTGAAACGGATATACACTTAATACTAATACGCGCTGGATGATTATCAGTCGGTAAATTAATATGGAACTTATTGCTTTCATTATCATTATGACGATGGCCATTTAAGGCAATATTAGTCATATCGCCATTTTCACCCTCAACCACTAATTGACACTGTTTTTGTGAAGTGAAGCTATAGCGTTTAATTCCACCTTGATGGTTTACATATGCCCAATTAGCACCATTGTTATGTTTAACATTGTCAATTTGAAGACACTGATTATTTTCAGTGAATCCAGCACCATCATGTGATGTTCCTGATTTATCCAATGAACACAAGGTCTTCTCACCTAATTCAGCTGTTGGGGTATAAGTAACATTGCCGATTTGATCCGCTTTATAAGAGAGCAGCTGATAATCATTCGTTGCAGAAACGGGTACTTCACGTTCATTGTTTACAGACCAGTACATATCCGAAGACACACGACACATCGCCGTTTCAATATCTTCATAACCCACAAAATTAGCCATTTCAGCATTACTGTTGGTGTAACTAAACTGGCATAGCGGTAACCATTCATTATTTATTTTAATCGTCTGCCATTCAGTTTGATGACGATCTGTCTCACTGAGTTCGGCAACCGATACCCAACCTTCACGTTGAGGGGCAACACGACTTGGGGCGGGTAAATCAAATAAATGACCGTAATTTGAATAGAGTAATGGATAAATCTGACTTGAATTCACTTCCGTTGGATCGTAAATACCCAATACAGTGATCACGGGTACGCCTTGCTCTTTTGGTATAGCCGCGCCCGGGGTTGATTCCTGATAACGTTGGCTATCGTGATCCCATTGAACAAAACCTGTTGCACTGTTTAAATCGAGGTTATTTGAACGATTAAACCAATCTTGAGTGACACGCGTGGCCATCGGGTGCTCTAGGGTATAATGACTGATAAGCCCTGTTAAGGAGAGTTCCCCGCCAGCCATCGCTTCACGCATAAAACGGAATTCATTCGCAAAGGGAGGAACGCTTTCACCACTGTTTTCGTTCGTGACTGTTTCTGGCTTATCTGACCAATGTAGGTTACCAATGAAGCGTTGGTAACGCGCATCCCAACCCCAACCTGATTCCATATCATGCACAGAAGCATTCTCCGGATGATGACCGCGACCGTAATTATGTCCAAGTTCATGCGACCATTGATTGCCTCGAGACTCATCTAAAGTAACAATACCGCCGCCACCACTGCCGCCATGTATTACGACATTTGAAGTGACAACCTCGTTATTTTTAGACAAGTAACGACCGCGGCTATAATGCGAAGTGATATGACTAAATGGCCTTGACCAATGCGGATCGTTGCCCGCAGTGTCAACAATACCAAAGTTCGCATTATTAATACCAATAGAGACTAAATTTTTACCAATCGCCCCGCGCATATCACCGCCTTGCCAACCCGGATTTTCATCTTCACTGGCTCTTGTATAAACCAGGCCATTAGGTAAGGTAACTTTTCGAAGATGAAATGGAGTATAATCCGCCATGATCATTCTAGAAACGGGGATCTTTTGAAAATAATCGGTCGCGAGCTGCTCCATATCATTGATCATGTCGTACTCGCCATGCGGCTCAACCAACATACCAATATCAATATTTTGAATAATTAATTCAGGCGCACCAGAAAAGACCAACATCTCTTGAGTCAGTTCACCTTCTTGCTCACGATTATCACTGAAACGCAATGATAAGCCTGGCTTCATCCATTCCCAATTTAATGGCAAACTCCATGCGTGATGAGAGAATATCACTTTGCTTTTACCATTATCAGGTTGATCTGTATCCGGTAAAGCCGTTGGTGGACGCATTGAGAAACGTCCCATACTCACGCCATCAACCTCAACATCAACCCATAAGTGATTCAGGTTATTTATTTGAGGCGTCACAAGTAACAAACTTTCACGATGCATGACTAAATTGGGGTGCATCAGTTCATCGTTACCATAAGGGGCAACACTGGTGTGAGTTTGTGCGAAAGCCACATTTGCTTTTAGGCTTCCCGATAAATGATTCACTGCATTACGACTGTCGTTATAACTTAAACGTGATGGTAAGGTATTAAACGAAAAACTCTTTTCATCACATCCTAAGTGGTTACATTCAATTAACTTCGCTTTATAGGGGGTATCTGCTTCAAGATCCGCGATATAAAAACCAGAATGCTGAGCAGAATAATTTAAGGTAATTGAAGACTCACCCGGTTTGGTTGAGGTTAACTGGATTTTATAGTCATTGCCTTCAACGGTATCATCCCAAACAAGTTCAACAGCAACATCAGACACTGAACCCGTCTTAAATTCTGCAATGGCGGGCATGGATAAATCGCCACAATCAGACGTAACAATACGTTGTATTAATGTATGTATTTCAGGGGCTGCAGGAATATATTCAATGTAACAGCCTGTGTCTTCAGGTGTCATCAGGCCAAACTCACGATGCAATAAATAAAAACCACCGTTATAAAAAACATACTCCCATTCTGGTCCGACAAATGGAAAGGCAGTACTGTATTCTCCGTTTGAATCATTCATCGGGAAAAAAGGAGATTGTTCGTGGTTAAGCCGATACTCTTTTCCTTTATATTGCAGATACTTTTGGCCATCATGTTCAATGACATTTTCTGGTTGCTTCGCCAATGACTGCATGTGGTTGAGTGTTGCAAATGTTTTTTCTGCCATTTCTGGCAAAGTTGTTTCAGCGGCCAAAACCGTTGAGCTAAAAAAGCTTCCGCCAATAAGAAGGGATAAAAGTTTAATTTTCATAACATAGTTCCATTAGTCAAGAATTCGTATCATTTCTTTTTTCTAAAATATATTACAGCTCAACGACCTACAAATAATTTATTGCAATCAATGTAAAATAAACAAGATCAATATGAACTCCCTCCTATTGCAAGAATAAAAGGCCTCATAAAAGAAACCTTGCTTCCATATATTCTTTTTTAAGTGTGTTTTTTAAGTGTTTTGAATTTGATTGATTTATGTGTGGATGTCTCTTTGTATTAACGAATTAATAACGTGTTGGGCTAATCTAGTTTGCGGTTTTAATTTTCTGGAGCACGCTTAGGCGCGTTAAGAAGGAGAGGGCGGAGGAGACGGTTAAACCCCGAATGGATTTTTGAGTGGGTGTGAGGTGAAGCCTTGGATCTTAAGCTGTCGGATCAGGCTTCATCAATATCCGTCGTCTTTGAGGCTGCGTGGGTTCTGGCTACGCTCACTTGTTTGCCGCAGGCGCGCAAGTTCAATGACTTTGGGTATAGGTGATTTAGGTTGTTTTTTGTGTGGTGCAATCGTTTAAAAAGAATGAATAAAATTATATTTATTCAGAGGTTGATTATATTCAAAATAAAAGGCAAAGTGCCGACAGTGAATATACCGCGATACTCAAGAAAAAAGACCGTTCACCTAGACGATGAGTTGAGCAACGCTTTTTCGAACATCACTGTATATAAAACCAATATACCCAAAGTCATTGAAGATGCGCGCCTGTGGCAAGCGAAGCCCCTGTGCATAGATGGTCTCTGTGATTGGCCGCAGCGAGCGTGGCCAACACCCATGCAGCGTCAAGGGCGACAGGTATACATCCTTTAATTTAAAAGTAAAAAACCCATTCTTTTTGCATTCCCTTAAACATCATCAATAGGTATTTAGATCTCCGATGGAACAAGAAAATTTTGAACGATTGATAACATCTTTATGTTGCACTGCCAATTTACCTGAAGCATTAGAAATGCTTCAAACCTGTCAAATTGAAGAAATTGAACAAGAAGCAAAGGCCTTGGTAGGGCAATTCTCTCTTGCCGCAGTTCAGGGTAAAAGCCGTATTTATCATGTCTTTATAGAAGAAAATGATCAGGGTGTAGAAGAAGAGTTCGTAGAACATGTCATGTATTTAGATGAGCCTGTGATCGTGTTTGTTGCTTGGTTCTTTTATACCCAATTCGGAATTAAAAACCGCGATACTTACGCCGCGGCAGGAAAAACGTACAAACAACCTAAACGCGAAAAATAGTCTTCTCATTCCCAAGAAGCCCACTCAGGAGTCTCTTTTTGGCTCTGCATTGAAGTTTAAAAGACAAGGTTATTTTAGACCCTTGACATTGCGCGCCAGCACCAAGCGAGTGAAGCCCCAGAGCATAGACGGCTCTGGATTGGGCG
>CAMRBZ010000103.1 GCA_947040595.1 uncultured Enterovibrio sp.
TTTCGAGTCATTCATTTTCAAACGATTTATTTTTGATCTCCTCCTTTTCAATAAGCTTGAACCCGCGTGTTTTCCTTCGTCATTAGGCTGTTGGCGGGATCTGCTTTTCAGTTCAGGGGCGGGTCTTTTCTTATTTTCAATATGCACAAAATGATCTTTTAAAAGTGCTTGTGTTCATTTTTGATGGAATTTATAAGTCACACAAATGTGACCATTTTGCGTTTTTAATCTTGCTAAGATCAAGGAGTCATTGCTGTGTGTATTCATATTTAAAATGAAACAGATCAACGAAGAAAAGAATAAGGAGATAATAAAGTGGAGAAGGTTTGGCTGACTCGCTACCCATCAGATGTTCCACCTGAAATTAAATCGGATGTTTACTCATCATTGGTCGAGATGTTTGAAAACGCGACACAAAAATATTCTGATCAGGCTGCGTTCACGAACATGGGCAAGGTCATAACATTTCGAAAATTAGAAGAGCGCTCTCGTGCTTTTGCTGCATATCTTCAAAATGATCTCGGATTAAAAAAAGGCGATCGTGTTGCGATAATGATGCCTAATTTATTACAATATCCTGTTGCTTTATTTGGTATATTGCGAGCGGGTTGTGTGATTGTCAACGTGAATCCACTCTATACCCCAAGAGAGCTAGAACATCAACTGAATGACTCTGAAGCGAAAGCCATTGTTATTATTTCAAATTTCGCAAGTACCTTGCAACAGATCATTCATAAAACCTCTGTACGGCATGTGATATTATCGCACCTTGGCGATATGCTCTTTCATCCCAAAGGCACCTTTGTTAATTTTGTGGTGAAGTATATAAAAAGAATGGTGCCTAAATATTATTTCCACAACGCCATTCCCTTACGACTCGCTCTTAGAAAAGGTAAAAAAACACAATATGTAAAACCCCATCTTACAGGAGATGATATTGCATTCCTTCAATACACAGGAGGAACCACCGGGGTTTCAAAAGGGGCTATTTTAACGCATCGCAATATGCTTGCGAATCTTGAACAAGCGAAAGCCAGTTATTTTCCGGTACTCCAAAAAGGAAGAGAGCTTGTTATTACCGCTTTGCCGCTTTACCATATTTTTGCTTTGACCGTAAATTGTTTATTGTTCATTGAGTTAGGCGGTCAAAACTTATTGATAAACAATCCTCGAGATATTCAGGGCTTGATCAAAGAAATCTCTCATTATCCTTTTACCGCCATCACGGGCGTAAACACTCTTTTTAATGCCTTAGTGAACCATCCCAGTTTCAAGCGTGTTAATTTTTCTCATCTTCATTTGTCTGTTTCAGGTGGCACTGCGGTTCAACAACGGGTAGCTGAAAAATGGAAAGAAATAACAGGAATACATATTTTAGAAGGCTATGGATTAACGGAGTGTTCGCCTTTGGTTTCAGCATATCCCTATGATTTGCGAATACATAATGGTTCGATTGGTGTGCCTGTACCTTCTACTGATGTTCGTATTGTGGACGATGAAGGCCATATTTTGTCTTTTGACGGGGTTGGAGAGTTGCAAGTTAAAGGTCCTCAAGTGATGCAAGGTTATTGGAAGCAACCGGCTGCGACAGACGAGGTGCTTTCTAAAGACGGTTGGTTGTCTACGGGAGACATTGTTCGGTTTTGTGAAGATGGCTTTTTACACATTGTTGATCGTAAAAAAGATTTAATCATTGTCTCGGGTTTTAATGTGTATCCGAATGAAATTGAAGACGTGGTTGCATTGAATGACAAAGTGTTAGAGGTGGCCGCGATTGGGCAAGCTCACGAGCGAAGCGGTGAGCAGGTTAAAATTTTTGTTGTTAAAAAAGATGAAACCTTAACAGAAAAAGAAATTATTGAGCATTGTCGTCAGTATTTGACGGGTTATAAAGTGCCGAAAATAGTTGAATTTAGAGATGATTTACCAAAATCGAATATTGGAAAAATCCTGCGTCGGCAATTGCGTGATGAAGACAATGCACAAAAACGGGGCCCTCAGGAATGAGTTGTTTTTTTGTGAATGACCTCGATGAAAACGGGAAAAAGACCGGGGATGTTTTTAAGAAAAAAGTGTTTTCTGATATACCCAAGACACCTGACGTTGCGCTCTGGCGGCAAGCCGAGTGGAGCATAGATGGATTCTGTGATGGGCTGAATGCGCGTAGCCAACAGCCATACAGTTTCAAAGGTGACAAAGAGAGGAAACTCTATCAATAAGGCATAAGGGATATGCACCCCATTATGCTCAAAAAATGCAGGTTTATTTCCTGCATTTTTTTATTTTTTCTTCTGTGAAATCGGTTCTTCCTTTCATTTTTTCCGCTTTGTGCTCTTTTTTTATTACAAAATCAATTTTTCTAGCATGATTGGGCTTTTTGGGTTGATCTCAAAAGGGAAGGGGGGTTATATACCTCTCGCCTTTGAAGATGCAGCTCTTGTAGGGGGGATCTTTCTGCGCCTTCGGTATGCTTTAGTGCGTAAAGAAGCGCTTCAAAGTACAATAACCCCGTGCTTATCAAGATCAAATCTTAATTTTCTCCCATAAATAGCGGAAGACAATGTGAATTTTGAAATCGTAACAGAATTATCTCATTTGGAACGTGTTTGTATCCAAGCAAAAAATGCACCCGCCATTATGCTGGATACTGAATTTGTTCGTACTCGTACTTTTTATCCAAAACTGGGGCTAATTCAACTCTATGATGGTCATACACTGTCTTTGATTGACCCTCTTTTACTGGATGACCTTTCTCCTCTTTGGGCTTTAATGGTGGATCCTTCTGTATTAAAAGTGCTTCATGCCTGCGGTGAAGATTTAGAAGTCTTTTTCCATTATGCCGGGGTCATGCCGACACCCATGCTCGATACTCAAATTATGGCGGCCTTTTTAGGGCATGGGCTTTCAACTGGTTTTGCTTCTTTGGTTGATACATATTTAAATGTTCAGCTTGATAAAGGAGAATCAAGAACAAACTGGTGCGCTCGTCCGTTAACACAAAGCCAATTAGAATATGCCGCTGCAGATGTATTTTATCTTCTTCCTCTTTACCACATTTTGGCAGAGCGGGTGTTGGAGGCGAGTTGGTGTGATGCACTGAAAGAAGAGTGCGCGTCTTTTCAAAAGAAACGAGGTAAAATACCGGATCCAGAAAAAGCCTATTTAGGCATTAAAAATGTTTTTCAACTTTCCTCTAAGCAGTTGTTATTAATAAAAAATTTGGCAAGCTGGCGCTTACAAGAAGCTCAGCGCCGAGATTTGGCATTGAATTTTGTTGTGAAAGACTTACACCTTTGGAAGATGGCGCGTTTTGATATTCATACGATTGAAAAAATGATCTCGGAAGGGTTTGATCGTTTTGAAGTTGAGCGACACGGTCGACGCATGTTGAAAATTTTAGAAAATGTAAACCACATGCCGAAGTCGAGTTACCCTGAACTTATTTTACAATTAGTGGATATGCCCGGATATAAGCTGGTTGTAAAGGAAATCAAAGAGCATACGAGCGTCGTTGCGAAGCAATTGAATATGGTGCCTGAATTCATTGCATCTAAAAAGCAGATCCACCAAGTTTTAAAATGGGCCTGGCTTCAAGACCGAGAAGAAGGCCTTGTCCCTGATTTATTTTTGGGGTGGAGAAAGCCGTATTTAAAGAACGCTCTTCTTTCTATTTTGGATGCCAATAAGGCGTTATCAGGTTGATTTTTAATCTCTTACTTGACAACATATTTGACGATATCGGAAGGCATAAAGAAAAGCGCCAGCGCACAGAGGAGAAGCTGGTTGGACTTTGGTGCAACCCCTGTATTTTCAAAGGTGACGAGTCTATTTTGAGATAATGCCTCTTGCATCAGGCGTTATTCTATGGGGAAAAAGGTTTCGCTTTGGCGCATGTGCGTTTTTTGAGAATAAAAAAAGTCGACCTGTTGGTCGACTTTTTTATTATTTTTCTTCGTCAGGTAACATGACATTGAGCTCGAGCACAGACAGCTCATCGTCTCTTTGATCTAAAACGACAGAAACCTGATCGGGGGTTATGTCTACGTATTTTCGTATAACGGCTAAGATATCTTGCTTTAGCTGGGGTAAGTACGTTGGTTCATTGCTCCCTGCTTTGCGGCGTTCTGCAACAATTATCTGTAAGCGCTCTTTGGCAAGCGATGCAGATTTGCTTTTTTTTGGTCGAAAAAACTCCAGCAATGCCATCTCTTAGCCTCCAACACCAAAGAATCGTTTTAGCAAACTTCTTTTTTCTTCTTCTAAAAAGCGAAGCGGGCATTCATGCCCAAGAAGTCTTGCGATGGCATCAGAGTAAGCTTGCCCTGCATCGGATTTTTCATCCAGAATGACGGGTTCGCCTTTGTTTGAAGCGTGTAGAACAGAAGGACTTTCTGGGATCACGCTTAATAGAGGAATACGTAATATTTCTTCTACATCAGAGACACTGAGCATTTCACCACGTTGAACGCGTGCGGGATTATAGCGAGTGAGCAGAAGATGTGTTTTAACCGGTTCTTCGTTGTTTTCAGCACGGCGTGTTTTTGAGTCTAATATCCCCAAAATGCGGTCCGAGTCGCGAACAGAAGAGACTTCAGGGTTGGTTGTTACGATGGCTTCATCTGCGTAATACAGAGCCATTAAAGCCCCAGCTTCGATGCCTGCAGGGGAGTCACAAATAATGAAGTCAAAGCCCATTGTTTTGAGTTCATCAAAAATGCGGCCGACGCCTTCTTTTGTGAGCGCATCTTTATCACGGGTTTGAGAGGCGGGAAGGACATAAAGATTTTCAACACGTTTATCTTTGATGAGTGCTTGGTTTAATGTTGACTCATTGTTGATGACGTTAACGAAGTCGTAAACAACGCGTCGTTCACATCCCATAATGAGGTCTAAGTTTCGCAAGCCAATATCAAAATCGATGACGGCTGTTTTTTTTCCTGATAATGCAAGACCTGCTGCGATGGCGGCGCTGGAGGTGGTTTTGCCGACACCGCCTTTGCCTGAAGTGATTACTATTATTCGTGTCATTCCTCAATCCTTTGGAAAGTTAGAAGTATTATCTTCATGAAATTAAAGTGAAATATATTCAATGTTCAACGAGTTATGTTTCAACGAAATTTTTACAGGGCGATTTGCATATTCTTCTGGAATGGTTTCGCTGAGTAAATAGGTACCTGAAATGGAAAGGAGTTCTGATTGCAGGTTTTGACAATAAATTCGGGCGTCTGTTTGTCCGTTGGCCCCAGCGATTGCACGTCCACGAAGAATGCCGTAAACATGAATACTTCCATCAGCAATGATTTCAGCTCCCGCGCTGACATGATTGAGAATGACCAGATCCGAATTCTTTGCATAAACTTGTTGGCCTGAGCGAATCGGTCTTGTTATCACCTTGGTCGGCGTGTGAATGTTGGGTCCTTCATTTTGCATTTGCCCTGGGTTCATTAAGGCTAAACCGGCGGCTTTGGCGGCTTCTCGTGTGGAATTGTTTTTACAGCCGCAAATTCCAACGAGGCGCATTTCCATGGTGTCGATGATGGCTTTGAGTTTAATGAAATCAGGTGTGATTTTAAGTCTCGAAATATCAATGACGACCGGGGCATTATCAAAAAATGCAGGGGCTTGATGGATTTTTATTTTCAACATGTCAATGGCATGATCTAAATCATCATCAAGTAAATGGAGTACCGAAAGCGTAAATGAACCGCCTTTTAGAGCAAGATTGTTTTTCATTAGTCATTTATCCAACGAGGCGTATGATGCATCCGATTGTGTCTGTATGCTCTTGAGTTGTTTCATTTATCTCCCTTGGACTTGAAAAGAGTGGGTGTGTTTTTTAATAAGCAAAATGGCATCCTTTGATTTTTTTTCATGAGAATGGATTTGCTTTCCACCTGCACGGATTTTCAATTTCGTTGGGTTATCCTTTTATATATGACGCTTGAGGGGTTAAAAAAAGTATGGGTTCCAATGAATCTGTGTTTGTCTAGGCGAGTATTGGGTGCGATCTTTTTTCTATTTTCTCATACGTCATGTTTCTCAGGTATTGATTTGAATTGGCATCTTCACAGCGCTTTATACCTGAAAGATTATGTAGATTATCATATACCTTGCGTTATGGTATATTTATGCTCACGATGCAGCAAGGCAAGTGACGTGAATTATGGCGATATTGATGCCGATTTTATTACTTTTCATGAAAGTAATTTTTGCAATTTTACATAATTGAGAGGTGAACGTGCATTGTGCGATTTATAAAAGCACTAAAAAGGATTTCTTTTATCTATATATAAATAAAAAAGATGATTTTAAGGATCTTCCCGAGTCTTTTTTAGTTGTCTTTGGGAAACCTCAATTTTTGATGTCGATCAATTTATCTAAAAGAAAGACTTTAGCGCAAGCGGATATTGAAACGGTTCGAACGTCACTTAAGAAAACGGGTT
This sequence comes from uncultured Enterovibrio sp., assembly GCA_947040595.1. Taxonomy (GTDB): domain Bacteria; phylum Pseudomonadota; class Gammaproteobacteria; order Enterobacterales; family Vibrionaceae; genus Enterovibrio. Next base: position 6,444 of record CAMRBZ010000103.1, read on the forward strand.
TTTATCTACAATTACCCCCTACTTTAGATACGACCTTAAAACATATCACATTACAAAACACTAAATTATAATAGGGAACCCTATGCGTAAAAATCTGCTCGGTATTTTCGTTGGCCTCTTGTGCTCTTTATCTCCTCACGTTTTCGCAGAAGAAAAACAAGATTTTGAAACGTATGTTCAGGGATTAAAAAAAGAAGGGCTTGAAAATGGATTTGATGCGCCTTTTCTTGAAAGTGCATTTCAGGGAATTCGTTATAGAGAAAAAGCGGTAAAAGCGGACAGGAATCAGCCAGAAAAGCGTTTAACTTTGAGTGAATATATTCCGAAAGCGGTGCCAGATTGGAAAGTTAAAAAAGCCCGTCTTTTATATGAAGAAAATTATAATGATTTAGTTCGTATCGGAAAAGAATTCGGTGTACAGCCGCGCTTTTTAGTGGCTCTTTGGGGTATTGAAAGTAATTTTGGTCAATATACGGGTAACTTTAGTGTGGTCGAAGCGCTTTCCACAATGGCTTATGAGGGCCGAAGAGAAGCTTTTTTCCGTAAAGAACTTTTTCATGCTCTGAGTATTTTAAAAGAAGGGCATATTGAACCCTCCGGCTTGAAAGGGTCTTGGGCTGGTGCGATGGGCCAATGCCAATTTATGCCCAGCTCTTTCATTGCTTATGCGGCAGATGGCAATGGCGACGGAAAAAAAGACATATGGACAACCCGAGCCGACGTATTTGCGTCGTCGGCCAATTACCTTAAGAAAGCGAATTGGAACAGTGATTACACTTGGGGAAGAGAAATAAGCCTTCCTAAAACCTTTGATAAAAAACAAGCGGGATTAGAAAAAGGAAAAGCAAAAACCTTGGCGCAATGGGACGCTCTGGGCGTACGACGCTTAAATAAGGCGTCTTTGCCTAAGGTCAATATAAAAGCATGGCTAATACAACCCGATGATGAACTTGGGCGGAGTTATTTAGTTTATGGGAATTATCAAAGCCTTTTGAGATGGAATCGCTCTCATTATTTTGCTTTAGCTGTAAGCCATTTAGCGGATCGTATTGAGAAAGGTTGATTTTATTTTGTGCATTTTTGAATAAATGATGTCTTTTGATTATTAAATAAGAACAAAAAAGGGAGCGAAGCTCCCTTTCTCTGGCCTGAACATATGCGTTCAGGTTATATTATTGAATCAATTAGATAAGAAATTGGTTAATTTCTTCGCCTTTTTCAATCGCTTCTTTAATGACTGAAGGAGTACGGCCTTGGCCTGTCCAGGTCTTTTCTGAGCCATCAACATCGATGAATTTATATTTAGCAGGACGGGTTGCACGCTTGGATTTCGTTTTTGGTGCGCCCATAGATGCCAGTAATTCTTCTGGATCAATTCCGTCATTGATTAACATTTCACGGTATTTTTCTAGTTTTTCATTGCGTTTCTTTTCTGTGGCTTCGAATTCTGCTTCTACTTCTTCACGTTCAATGACAACCGTTTGAAGTTTTTCAAGTGCATCTTGAAGTTGTTCAAGAGTCATTTCACGTGAAGCTGCACGAAGACTGCGCAGATTAGTAAAAACTTTTAATGTATCGGACATTGTGCCTATTCCTATTTTCTATATGTACTAAATAAAGGATTGAAACAAGAGTAGCAAGAACAATTAATTCTTTGCAATATTTAATGAATCGTTTCTCGCTATTATTAAATCTCGAATTCAAAAAAAGTGCAAATTAAATTAAGAATAACCGTTAATTAAAGCGGAATAAGTCATATAAAGTGCTTTAAGTTCATTTTGTGAACAAAAATGGTTGATGTTGTGATTAATTCTTGCTTTGTTTGAATCTGTTTTTTGTCTTTATCCTGTTTTTTTATGCAATATTGACTGAACATTTCACAAGTTTTCATCGTAATGTGAAGCGATGTTGGACGCATCTTAAAAAGCGTTTCACTTTGCATTCACCAGCAAGTTATAAATGTGGCATCTAATTGTTCAAAATGGCATATAGATCACTCTTTCATCCAGATAAAAATAAACATGCTTCTTCTTTCAATCTCATTTTTTCTGTTGTGGGTTTGTTTTCCAATGTGGTGGATTTGAAACGTAAACTCGATCATTAAAATGATTTATTCATATTGTGGTTTGTCTGATAAAGTAATTTTTTGTTTTGTTTTCTTTCTTTTTCTTGTTTTTTTCGAGATAAAAATTATTTTTTTATTGCAAGATTGAAAATGATCCATAAAATGAATTAGCTTATTTGCACGTAGAGGTGCGAGATTTAAGAGTCACTTGTTTTAGGGTAATGCCGATGAGAACAAGTAAAAGGAAATCTTGCCGAAGCAGAAAAAAGTTAATTAGGCTCTTCTGCTGGTGTTGTGCTCAAACAGACTCAACACTGCCATAGTATTAATCTAACTATGGAGCGCTACTGTAGAGTCTTTGTGCGCAAACTTTTTATGTTTCTCACGGCCGCAGTAGATCTCCAACCTTATATGGGTTGTATCGAGATCATGAATTTAGTCGATTTTTCCTCTTCATCAATATCTGCATTGCCCGCGATTTTAGCGCTCGGCCTTGCCATTGTCACACGACGTGTTTTATTGTCTTTGGCATTTGGAATCATTTCAGGCGCCATCTTACTGAATGATTTTTCTTTTTCTCAAACCTCCACCTACCTTTTTTCTCTTGTGTCCGGGCTTTTTATTGTGAATGGAACGATAAATACCTGGAATATGAGCATAGTGACATTTCTTTTTTTTCTGGGAATGATCACCGCTCTTCTTACTTTATCTGGGGGAACACGCGCTTTTGCTCAATGGGCGCAATTGAAAGTTAAAACAAAGCGAGGGGCAAAATTATTGGCCTCCAGCTTAGGTATTTTGATTTTTATTGATGATTATTTTAATAGCCTTGCTGTCGGAGCCATCACTCGACCCGTGACGGATCGTTTTCAGGTTTCACGAGAAAAACTGGCCTATATTCTGGACTCAACGGCTGCTCCTGTTTGCGTTATTATGCCACTTTCAAGTTGGGGGGCTTATATTATAACGGTCATCGGAGGGGTATTGCTCACGCACAACATCACGAATTACACCCCTATTAGTGCCTTTGTTTATATGATCCCAATGAACTTTTATGCGATTTTTGCTTTGCTGATGGTTTTTGCTGTGTCTTGGTTTCAAATGGACATTGGCCCCATGCGCAGTTTTGAATCACGCGCTTCAATGGGGGCGGGTGGGCAAGATGATGAGGATTTATCTTCTGTATTGGATGATGAACTTGGGATCACGGAAAGCAAAAATGGACGCGTGAGCGATCTTCTTTTTCCTATTTCCATCTTAATCGTCTCCACTGTTTTTTGGATGGTCTATTCCGGCGCTCAGGTTCTTGGATCTAAGGGGCTTTCTTTTTCAGTTCTCGGGGCTTTTGAAAATACAAATGTTCCACAATCGCTTTTATATGCGAGTGCGACCGGTCTAGTTGCGGCGCTTCTTTGTGTTTTGAGACAGGGTATCCCCGTTTTTGAAATAGGAAAAACCGTTTGGATTGGGGCTAAATCCATGTTTGGCGCTGTGCTTATTTTGTTCTTTGCATGGACCATTGGGAAAGTGATAGGGGATATGGCAACGGGTCAATATTTATCGACCTTGGTTAAAGGACATTTTCCTCATGAACTTTTGCCGGTTATTCTTTTTTTGTTGTCAGGTCTTATGGCGTTTTCAACAGGCACATCTTGGGGCACTTTTGGGATAATGTTGCCTATAGCAGGGGATTTATCGGCTGCGACAGACATCATGTTAATGTTGCCAATGCTTTCTGCTGTGCTTGCAGGCGCCGTATTTGGTGATCACTGCTCCCCTATTTCGGATACGACCATACTTTCTTCTACAGCGGCGCGCTGTGGGCATATTGATCATGTGTCTACCCAATTTCCTTATGCTTTTGCTGGGGCAATTATTTCTTCTTTTGCTTATGTGGTCCTCGGCTATACCCATTCTGTTGTTTTTTCATTTTTAACTGCATTGGCCGTGTTTTTGAGTATTTGTGTCTTTTATTCTTGGCTTGCTCGTCAACCTAATAAATAAAGCGAGGAAGAGAAAGATCTCCTCTTATTGAGGAGATCTTTTCTTTTTTGTATTTATTTATTCCATTAAACGCATATTTATCGATTCCACATTTACTTTTCTTTCATTTTCTGTAGCATCCTAGCGTCTTTTTTTAGGAGAAATAAATGGCCCAGCTTTATTTCTATTACTCTGCAATGAATGCAGGGAAGTCGACAACGCTTTTGCAATCCTCGTTTAATTATCAAGAAAGAGGAATGAATCCACTTATTTTTACCGCTGCGATTGATGATCGTGTTTCTGTTGGAACGGTTAATTCAAGAATTGGTTTACAAGCCGACGCGCAGCTTTACAAGGAAACCGATAATATTTTTCTTCTCGTTCAAGAAGCACATAAGAACAGAAAAGTAGATTGCTTGTTAATTGATGAATGTCAGTTTTTAACAAAAGATCAAGTTTACCAAATAACAGAAATAGTGGATAAATTGCATATTCCCTCTCTTTGTTATGGTCTTCGTACTGATTTTAAAGGTGAATTGTTTGAAGGCGCAAAATATCTTCTCGCTTGGGCTGATAAATTGATTGAATTGAAAACAATTTGCCATTGTGGTCGTAAAGCCATCATGGTGTTACGCACCAATTTAGAGGGACAGGCTATTTCAGATGGTTGTCAGGTGGTGATTGGCGGCAATGAGCGGTATCTTTCTGTTTGCCGTATGCATTACAAAAACGCCCTTGGACAATAAAAAAGTCTCAATACATTTGGTCACTTGCACTGAGTGAGTGACTTTTTTCGTTGATCCCTTGCCTTTGAAGGTCCCTGGGTGTTGCCTACGCTCGCAGCGCCCAATCACAGAGTCCATCTTATGCTCAGGGACGTCATTTGCTTGCAGCCTACAGGCATCTTCAATTATTTTGGGGATAGGTTTAAAAAAGAGCCGATGCTCATTTTAAATAAAACAATGCTATTTTGTCGTTTTTTGTTTTCTTACACTCAAAGTCAAAGTCAAAGTCAAAGTCAAAGTCAAAGTCAAAGTCAAGGTCAAGTGAAAGAAGAAAAAGAAAGGGTTTTAGATGCAATTCAATCATGGTTTAGCCCCAAGGGGATTGGGGCAGAATGTAGATCAAACCTCTTTAAATAACGCCGAGGGAAGGCGTGCGTCAGATGCGGCATTTTCTTATTTCGGCACCTTAGTGCATTTTGTCCGTTCAGCAAGCCCCTATTATGAAATACAAACCAACCATGCCTCTGTGCCGTTTTCTCCTGTCTCATCGCCATCGGAAGAACCCAGAGCGCCTGAAAATCAAGAAGAAGGGCGCCTCAGTGAAACGCTCTCTTTTGTACAGCGAACATGC
>CAMRBZ010000104.1 GCA_947040595.1 uncultured Enterovibrio sp.
GACAGGCATAAAAAGCGTTTTTTTATTTCGCGCTGGTTTTTTTTATTTCTCTTATACGGCGAATATGCACGGTGACTTCTTCTCTGTCGTGGTACAAATGCTTGGCTTGCATTTCAAATTTTACGCCGTTTTCCTGAAGCAATTTCTTTAATTGATACAGATTTTCGGTGACTTGCTCATAGCGGCGGGTCATGGGGAGTTTTAAATTAAAAATCGCTTCTTTGGCCCATTCTTTAATTAACCACTCTCCCACAAGGTGTGCCACACGGTGGGGTTTTTCAATCATGTCGCACACCAGCCAAGTGACGTTTTTTCTGGCGGGCTCGTATTTAAAACCATCTGCGGCATGGTATTTCACCTGTCCTGTGTCCATCAAACTTTGCGCCATCGTGCCATTGTCCACCGCATGAACAAACATCGAGCGTTGCACCAATTGATACGTCCAACCTCCAGGACAAGCCCCTAAATCTACCGCCCACATACCAGGAGCAAGACGTTCATCCCAATCATCCCGCGCAATAAAGGCATGAAAAGCTTCTTCTAATTTTAAGGTTGAACGACTTGGCGCTTCTGATGGGAATTTTAAACGGTGGATCCCCATATAATGAGGCGAATTATTGTTGGTGCGAGAATAACCGACATAACAATTTCCTGATGCGATAAAACAAAGATGAAGTACCGGGTTTCTGTCGCTTTCTCTTTCCAGCAAAACATTGCGTTTTCGTAAGGCTTGACGAAGAGGCACCGTAAATTTACGGCAAAATTTCAATAATTCTTTCCCTTGATTGGTGTCGGGCGTCTCAACACGTAAAGATCCACATTTTGGCAATTGGCTGCCTAAAGCCAAAATAGGCGAAATGCGGTCTCCCGCGTCAAGATCGCTTAAGTGATCCACCACGGCGATCATTTGACGAGAAAAAATCAAGGTATTAAAAGGGAGGCTTTTAAGTAATTTCTCACTGTCCCCTTTTTGGTAACATTCAAATAACACATAACCCGATTGTTTCCCTAAACGAGGAAAACCAAAAACCTCTATTTCAGCGGCCTTATCCAGAAACTCCGCCGCGCATTCTTTTTCAAAACCTTGACGGCAATACAATAAAATCTGATCCACAAGAAACCTTAAAATACCTTAAACACATTCTCGCCATTATACGCAAGGCCTCATCAAAAACAGACTTCTAATTTCTTATCCGCCACAAAGAGACAAGGGCAAGCCCCCAGCCCACTAAAAAACTCATTCCCCCAAGAGGGGTTAAAGGCCAAACCCATGTCCAACTCATAAAGGCCAAGGCATACAAACTGCCGCTAAAAAATACAATCCCTAAGACCAAAAAAACATTCGCCGCCTGCAAAAGACGCGAAGGCACACGGCTTTGCCAGCACCCTAAAGAAATAAGGGCAAGCCCATGCAAAAACTGGTATTGGACCCCGGTTTCAAAAATACAAAGAGCATATTCAGAAAGCTCTGATTTGAACGCATGCGCCGCAAAGGCCCCCAAAGCCACAGCGGCTCCTGCAAAGAAACAGCCTATTGCAGCCCATTGATGACTTTTCATTTTTAATCCTTTTTTATAAATTCAATCAGGGCGCGACAGACGCATGCACGATTTTCTTTTTCCGTATGCCCTGAAATCTTGCGCGGTTTAAAGCCATGATCACCATCAGGTAAAAAGAGAAATTCGACCGCCCTTGAAACGGGATAATTCATCAATTCGCTCTTTGAGCCAAAAGGATCTCGCTCTCCTTGTAAAATAAGGGTCGGCTTTAACATATCCCTCAAATGTTCCCCTTTATTTTTATCTGGTTTTTTGAGGGGATGAAAAGGAAAACCAAGACAAGCCACGCCTTTCACCCATTCATGGCTCTCAAGATGGCTTGCAACCCGCCCTCCCATCGACTTTCCACCAATGACCATCTTTTTTTTCCCGTATAAATCAATCACCTCTTTAAAAGAATCAAGCAACACCGGGAGTTTATCTGGAAAACGCTTTATGCCATCTTCTCTTTTCTTTGCGCTATAAGGGAAATTAAAACGGATCACACAAATCTCTGCATCTGCAAGCGCGTTCGCCACAAAAAGCATGAATTCGTGGTGCATGTCAGCACCCGCTCCGTGAGCAAAAATAAAGACATAAGGGCTGTCTTTGGGGCCGTCAATCAATACATTCAACACCTTACAATTTATCCTCTACGCGTACGCTGTGTATTTGCTTTGTAAAAAAGGCTTTCGCTTGAGTTAAAAGCACAAAAAAGCGATCATTGTCTTTCATTCAAATCCAATTCAAGTCTTTTTCATTAGCTCACCTTTCGATAAAAGAGTCTATATCTCCTTTTATATCAAGGTATTGAATTTCGAAAATGGACTCTGCGTCTCCTTTTGATGCATCAAGAGATAAATCAAGACAATGGTTCTTCTATTGTCTTGATTTTAAATCCTTAAGGCGCAAAAGGATGTACAACAGAACTTGAATTCTCTCTTAAGGTTTCTTATGCCCAAAACCCCTTTTCATTGTGAAGCGATTCGTCTGCAATTTCCCTCTCTTAACGGAGCAGAAAAAAACAAGCAACCCGTCTATCTTGACAGCGCAGCCACCACACAAAAGCCAACGGCGGTCATTGAATGTCTCCATCATTATTATTCTTCAGCCCATGCCAATGTACACAGAGGAACACATGATTTTAGTCAGTCCAGCACCTTACGTTTTGATGCAGCAAGACAAAGAATTGCGCAATTTTTAAATGCGCCAGAAGAAGGGATCATTTGGACGCGTGGCGCCACAGAAGGCATTAATCTCATCGCCCAAAGCTACGCCCTCAATACATTAAAAAAAGGAGATGAAATTCTCATCAGTGAAATGGAGCACCACGCCAACCTTGTTCCTTGGCAATTGGTCGCAAAACAAACCGGTGCAAAAATCATTAAATGGCCGATGATCCCCAAAATTGCTGAACTGGATATGCCCGCTTTAGACCGCCTTATCAATAAAAACACCAAAATTCTGGCCGTCGCCCACATCAGCAACGTCACGGGTACACGTCATCCTGTTGAAAAAATCATTGAAAAAGCCCATCAAAAAGGGGTCGTTGTGGTACTTGATGGAGCCCAAGCGGTTTTGCATGAATCCGTTAATTTAAAAAAATTAAATGCCGATTTTTATGTCTTTTCTGGGCACAAAATCTTTGGACCCGAAGGCATAGGTGTCCTCTATGTTAATCCTAAACACCTTCCTTCAATGCCCCCTTGGCAAGGCGGCGGAAAAATCATTGAAAAAGTCCGTTTTTCCGAAACGACCTTTTTATCAAGCGCGTTAAAATTTGAACCCGGAACACCGAATATTTCAGGGGCTATCGCTTTAGCTTGCGCCATCGAGTGGTTAGAAAGCATTGACCGAGACGGGGCAGAAAAACACATAGCAAGCTTACAAGCTCAATTTATTCAAGGGATCTCGGACATTGATGGGATTCAAATCTTCGGCTTGCAAAAAGGCGCCAGTGTCGTGGCCTTTGGAATTGAGGGGGTGCATCATTCTGATTTGGCTACCTTGTTGGATAAACAAGGCATTGCCTTAAGATCAGGGCAACACTGCGCTCAGCCTTTTATCGAAGGACTCGGGATTTCGGGGTGTCTGCGGGTGTCTATTGCGCTATATAATACACACGATGATATACTGCGTTGCATTTTGGCCATAAAAAAAGCCTGTGAACTTCTTTAATTTTAAATACCAAGTGACCCAACTATGACCCTCTTTCCCTCCCATCCTTTTGGAAAAAAAATACAAGAACAAGACGTCCTAAAAGACATGGCACGATGTCGTTGCTGGGAGGACAAATACCGCTATCTGATCCAATTAGGTAAGGCTCTGCCCACTTTAGACGACACATTAAAATCAGAAACCCTCTCGATTTCTGGCTGTGAAAGCCAAGTTTGGCTTCTCGCTCAAGAAAAAAAAGGGCGTTATTATTTTGCAGGGGACTCGGATGCACGCATTGTAAAAGGTTTAATGGCCCTTGTTTTTATTGTTGCACACGGAAAATCACAAGAGGCTATAAATGCCTTTGATTTTAAAGCCTATTTTGAAAAAATGGATTTATTAGAGCATATAAGTCAAACACGCAGCAACGGCATTCGTGGGATCATTGAGAAAATAAAATCACTCTGAACACTGATTTCAAATGCTCCCCCGTTATCAATGTCATCGTATGCAAGATATACCCCGTCGCCTTTGACGCTGCCTGGGTGTTGGCGAGGCTCGCAGCGCCCAATCACAGAGTCCATTGCTGCTCAAGGGGGTTCACTCACTTGGTGCTGGCGCGCAGTTTCAAAGGCGACGGGTATATACAAAATCACAAAGAGGAATCATGACCCGTAGATTTCAGAAGGATCTCTTTAGATAAAGAGGTATTTTTACTTTCATCTTTTGTATTTATATATTGAAGCCTTAATTGAACCTTCCCTTCTTTTTCTGTCCAGCTCATTTCAATACGCTCATCTTTATTTTTAACAAAATCCAAGATATTTTTAATTGATTTTAAATGTTCATCCACATTTTCAGGGATGGCATGACAGAAATCGATAGGAAAGAAAACGCCATTAAAGAACATGATATTTTTAAGTAAGAAGTCACCATGAATAATCCTACAGTAAAGAGCCTATGTGACATATCATAAAATGCTTTAACGTGAGATTTTATTATTTTTTCAAGCTCAGAATCTTCTATTTTATCAAGCGTGCTTCCTTTTATTTCTTTCATTTCAATTTGTAATTTTGTTTCATCAGAAAGCAAGCTTGCGGCTCCTTCTCCATAATAAAGATTAAATAAATAAACTTCTTCTTCGGCTATCTTTTTCAGGTCCATTTTATTTTTTTGAGTTTCTTCTCGCTTGATATCCGCCATGTTTTTAAAGGTTTTTATAACAAATCCTTCTTTACCCTTGGAAACATCGCCAAAAACACCCGATGCAATAATTTGAGGACGCTCAGGAGAAAAATCATCGCTTGTTTTTGCGGGAAGGACCAAAGACCCTGTTCTTTTCGAGTCCTGACGGCTTCCATGTGAAGGATCTTTTAACACCGAGCTCACATTGTCTCGCGTTGTTTTTGCTCTCTTGGAGGAAGAAACAAGCGTAGGGGTTTCAAACGAGTTGACCACCGTTTTTATTTTTTTATACAAAGAAAGAGAGCCACTGGCCACCATCTCATTCAAGGCGGGGTACACCGGATAAGAAACATTAGAAAAAACAGCACGATACATATCACCACACCCTCCTGTATATAAGGGACAAATCAAATTACAAGCAGCGAGGGTAACATATCGACTTGATTCCAGCGATCTTGAAAACAATTAATTTCTCTTTTAATTCAATGCATTAAGAATTGTTTCTGATTGGCAGAGGATCTTATGAATCCTTACCCCGGTTTGATGGGTTCCATATATAAAACCAAGTGAGTGATAAATAACGCATCCAACAGATTGTAGATAAAACGTATTGCTTCTTTTTTAAAATCAACTCAACCCTCGTCTTTGAAGCTCCGTGGATGTTGGCCAGGTTCGTTCAGGCCAATCACATCGTCCATCCATGCTCAAGGGGCTTCACTCGCCCTGCCGCCTAGACGCATCTTCAATTAATTTGGGTGTGTCTCTTGTGTTTTTCAGGCATGAGCCAAATAAAAAAGGGCTCTCACCCTCTCTTCCCTCTTATTTAGCATTAGGAGAATATTTTATTATTTTAATGAAATAAAACGCAACCCACTCAATGCGTTTTTACAAGTTTTTTATTTAAAATAATAGACCTCGCATTAAGGCGGAACCCTTTTATTTGAATCTCGCTTTAGCCCATTACAACGCCAATGTAATGAACAAGAAAATAATGAGATCTGGATTCAAAATTACCAAGCAAAACAAAAAGGAAACATCCTCGCTTACATTTCGCAACAAACCCCCTTTAAATAAAGATGTCTCTCTTATTATGGTGATTAATGCCTTTTTTTATTTTGCTAAAAATAAAAACATCTATATCTTTTACTCTTGTTCTCACGAGGCATTTTAAAGATAAATTGTTTTAAAGAGACTTTTTTTCCGTCTCAATGTTCACGTGAGAAAATATATTTATTTAATCCTTTGTGTTTTTATAAACCTAAAATACTCAGGCTCATCATCAATTTCTTGTTGTAAAGAATGGAGTCATCAATGAAGAAACTTGCACTCGTCACCGGTTCTAACGGTGGTATCGGTTCGGCTATCACTGAAAAATTGGTTGAGCAAGGTTATCGTGTGATTGCCGCTTATCTAACGGGTGAACTTTCAATTGCTGAAAAATGGTTTGAAGAGAAAAATTTCACATCAGACAGCGTTCGTTTATTTGAATTAGACGTGACAAACACGGAACAATGTGCAAAGCGTCTTCACGCTCTTTTAGAAGAAGAAGGCACAGTGGATGTTTTGGTTAACAACGCAGGGATCACCCGCGATGGTCAATTCAAAAAAATGACCGCTGAAAACTGGCATGCCGTTATCAATACAAACCTCAATAGCCTTTTCAATGTCACGCAACCTTTATTCGCTGCCATGTGTGAAAAAGGACATTGCCGCGTCATCAACATCTCTTCTGTTAACGGTCTGAAAGGTCAGTTCGGTCAAACCAACTACTCTGCGGCAAAAGCGGGCGTGATTGGTTTCACTAAAGCATTGGCTTTTGAAGGCGCAAAATCTGGCGTTACAGCAAACGTTGTGGCTCCTGGTTACACAGGCACGCCCATGGTCGAAGCCATGCGTGAAGACGTGATTGAATCGATTAAAAGTGAAATCCCGATGAAACGTCTTGCTACACCTGCTGAAATTGCTGGGGCGGTTGCCTATCTTGCAAGTGAAAATGGTGCATATGTGACAGGTGAAACCTTGTCTATCAATGGCGGCTTGTACATGAAGTAATCGCTTTTAAAAGCGATGCAAGGAGAGTTTCACATGGAAAAAGTGTTTATCGTTGCGGCAAAACGTACCGCACTGGGCTCATTTACGGGTTCATTGAAAGACACGCCAGCTGGAAAACTGGCCGCAGTTGCAATCAAAGGTGCATTGGCCTCTGGTAATGTTCCTCTCGACTGCGTGGATGAAGTCATTCTTGGCAACGTCGTAAGTGCTGGACTGGGTATGGGCATTGGCCGTCAAGCAGCTCTTTACTCCGATCTTCCTGAAACCGTCCCAGCTTACTCCATCAATATGGTGTGTGGCAGCGGAATGAAAGCGGTGATGGACGGTGTTTCACACATCCGTTGTGGTGATTGCGAGCTTGTTGTTGCCGCCGGTGTTGAAAACATGTCTCAAATTCCCTTTGCCGCTTCTGGCGCATTGCGCGGCGGGCAGAAAATGGGCGACATTTCTCTTAAAGATCTTCTCATCAATGATGGTCTTACCGATGCATTCAACCTTTGCCACATGGGTGTCACTGCTGAAAACGTTGCAAACCTTGTCGGTTTAAGCCGTGAAGAACAAGACACTTACGCACGAGACAGCCAACAAAAAGCCATTGCAGCCATTGAAGCTGGGCGTTTTGTCGATGAAATCGTACCCGTTGAAGTCATGCAACGTCGTGAAAAAGTCATTTTCGACACCGATGAATACCCAAAAGCCGATTGCACCCTTGAAGGACTCGCAAAGTTGCGCCCTGCGTTTGATCGCGAAGGGACAGTCACCGCAGGAAATGCATCCGGTTTAAATGACGGTGCCAGTGCCATTGTGCTTGCTTCAGATTCAAGTGTTAAGCGTTTAGGCTTGGCGCCTTTGGCAGAAATTGTCGGGTACGCCCAAGTCGGTCTTGACCCCAAAATTATGGGATTAGGTCCTGTTGGCGCCGTCACTCAAGCATTGAAAAAAGCCAATCTTTCCATTTCTGATATCGATTTATTTGAACTCAACGAAGCATTCGCCGCGCAAGCACTCGGTGTCATTCGCCAATTGGCTGACGAACACCATGTAACGCCTGAGTCCATCATAGAAAAAGCCAATGTGAATGGTGGTGCAATCGCACTCGGCCACCCACTCGGCGCATCAGGAAATCGTATTCTGGTCTCTCTTGCTCATGAGTTGATTAAACGTGAAGAAACCTATGGTGTGGCTTCACTGTGTATCGGCGGCGGTATGGGCATAGCGGTAGTCTTGAAGCGTACAAAGAGTTAATCAACGTTAAACCCCTTGGTTCTACTTTATTTTTTCTAGGAGAAACACATGTACACAGATATTTTTAAATCATTTTCAGAGCAAACAGAAAAAACAATGGCCCCTTACATCAAATTCAACAAACTTGTTGCTAAAAATGTAGAAACTTTGACTGAACTTCAACTAAGCGCAGTTCGCACTTACAGCGAAATGGGCCTAGCTCAAGTTAAAGCAGCAAGTTCAGTGACTGACGTAACGTCAATGACTGTTTTTGGCAGCCAACAATTTGCAACTGTGACTAAATTGTCACAACAAATGATGGACGACAGTGCAAAACTGCAATCTATCGCAAAAGAATTCAAAAACGACATTGAAAAGCTCACTACAGACAACATCAAAGCTGTAACACCAGCTTAAGTCTTGGTATACAGCCCGCTCCCTGCTCAAGTTAGGGAGCGGGTTTTTTTCCGTTCAAGAGGGTTTACACATGTATCAAAACGTCTTTTCGGAGTACCTTGATAAACTCAACGAAAGCAACCTGAAATGGTTAAAAGAATTTGAGCAAGGCAAATCGAGCGTTAATACGTCAGTCAATAAAGCAATGCAAGAAATCAGCATTCAAGATGCTAAAAAATTATTTGAAAGTGCCACAAACAATCCTGCTGCAATATTAAATGTTCAAATGAAGTGGTGGGAACAGCAACTGCAAATTTGGCAAAATGTGTCCCTTTTGAACCAAAAAGAAAGCGTTATTTCCCCCGCAAAAGACGACAAGCGATTTTCAGACTCAGCTTGGCAGGATGACGCTTTTTTTAATTACATTAAGCAATCTTATCTTTTGTTTGGAAAAACATTTCTTGACACCATCAGCTCCATTGACGGACTTGATGATAAAACAAAAGAACGACTGAGTTTTTTCTCTCGCCAAGCCATCAATGCCATGTCACCCAGCAATTTTATAGGCACCAATCCTGAATTGCTAAAACTGACCATGAACAACAAGGGCGAAAATTTAGTTCGCGGCTTTGAGCAACTGCAAGAAGATCTAAAATCAAGCACAGATATCCTCAAAGTCCGCATGACCAACAACAATGCATTTCGTCTTGGCGAAGATGTTGCAAGCACGAAAGGGGATGTGGTCTATCAAAACGATTTGTTTGAATTAATCCAATACCACCCCATAGCGAAAAAAGTCAACAGCACGCCTTTATTGTTCGTTCCGCCTTTCGTCAATAAGTACTACATCTTAGATCTCAATGAACAGAAATCGATGGTGCGCTGGACGCTCGAACAAGGGCACAGTGTCTTTATGATGTCATGGCGCAACCCTGGCCTGGCTCAAAAAGACGTTGAATTTGGTGATTATGTTACCGAAGGTGTCGTCAAAGCGGTTTCTGCGATTGAAGACATTACGGGCCAAACACAAATCAACACAGCAGGTTATTGTATTGGTGGCACCGTATTAGCATGTACTCTTGCTTATTACGCAACAAAACAGAAAAAATCACCTATTAAATCAGCTTCTTACTTCACAACTATTCTAGATTTCTCGCAACCTGGTGAAGTGGGTGCATTCGTCAATGATGAAGTGGTCACCGCCATTGAGCATCAAAACAATGCCACAGGTTACATGGATGGCCGCTCACTGAGCGTCACTTTCAGTCTCTTAAGAGAAAACAGCCTGTACTGGAATTATTACATCGATAATTACCTCAAAGGCACAAGCCCTGTCGATTTTGATCTTCTTTATTGGAACAGTGACAGCACCAATGTGGCGGCAAAAACCCACAACTTTATGCTGCGTGAACTTTATCTAAACAACAGCTTAGTGAAAGATAAAGGCATAGAAATAGACGGTGTATCGATTGATTTAACCAAGATCAAAACGCCTAGCTATTTCATCTCCACGAAAGATGATCACATTGCACTCTGGCAAGGCACTTACCGTGGCGCCCTGACACTTGGCGGCGAAAAAACATTCGTATTGGGCGAATCAGGCCATATCGCGGGCATCGTCAATCACCCTGCGAAAAAGAAATACGGATTTTGGGTCAATAAAGAATTGGACGCTTCTGCTGAAAAGTGGCTAGATACTGCACAGCACACACAGGGTTCTTGGTGGGAACATTGGAACAAATGGTTAAACACCCACAGCGCAAAAGAAAAAGTGGCTCCTTCTAAACAAGGTTCAAAAGCCAACCCTGTTCTTAGAGCCGCTCCGGGTGAATACGTTCTTCATGTTCTGCCTCTTGAAGCAACTCCCGCTCCAAAAAAAGCAAAATCTAAAACAAAACCAAAAGCAAAAGCATAATTTTTGCTTTTATTAAAAAAGACCGCAATGTGCGGTCTTTTTTTTATGTCTTCAAAATAAAGACCTTCCGTCGGCGTCAAGGAAGAAAACCCTCTCAATACAGCGAGAGTCGATCATCCCCTTTAAAAATACTGCCCCAATCTCATCGCTTGGCAATCTCGGTAAGAGGGGTAAAGAATGCATTTTAAAAAAAAGAGCCAGGTTATTTTTCGGCGTGCAAAGCCATGAGTTTTGCCAAAATTCGCGACGCGGCAACAAAACCAAAGGTGGCCGTCACCATGGTCGAAGCCCCAAAGCCCGTTCTGCAATCCATTCTTTTCGGCCCTTCTGCGCTGGATTTATCCACGCAAACCGTACCGTCTTCTTTAGGGTATTTTAATTGTTCAGTTGAAAAGACACATTCAATGCCAAATTTTCGGCCTTTTGATTTTGTAAAATTATGAAAACGCCGTAAATTATGTTTTACTTTTGCCGCCAAAGGGTCTTGAATCGTTTTGGTTAAATCCGCCACTTGAATTTGCGTCGGATCGATTTGTCCTCCGGCCCCCCCAATGGTTATCACCCTGATTTTTTTGCGCTTACAATAGGCCAATAACGCAGCTTTAGGTTTCACGCTGTCAATGGCGTCTAAAACATAATCAAATTCATGACCTATGTATTCATCGATGTTTTCTTCATTAATAAAATCATCAATAAGATGGACTTTGCAATCAGGATTAATACCCAGCACCCGTTCAGCCATGGCTTCAATTTTGCTTTTCCCCACCGTATTTGAAAGGGCATGGATTTGACGATTAATGTTGGTGACACAAATGTCGTCCATGTCAATCAAGGTCAAGGTCCCAACGCCACTTCGCGCCAAAGCTTCCACAGCCCAAGAGCCCACGCCACCAATGCCAATCACACAAACATGAGAAGCCCTGAGGATTTCAACTTCATTCGTGCCATACAAGCGCCGAGTGCCGCCAAAACGTTGCAAATAACTGTCTGATGCAGGAGAAAGTGTGCTCATCTTTTTGTCTTTACCGTTTTTATCAAAATGGATAGTTTCTTGGCGCTTTATACCTTTGTCGCTTTAAAATGTCTATTTTATCCATTCAAAGGGGGGGCTGGGGGGAAGCGGTTGCTCGGGGAGGATTGGGATTAATTGGGAGGATTAATTGGGAGGATTAATTGGGACACCCAGGATTAATT